>CAJMMS010000036.1 GCA_905214675.1 uncultured bacterium | reverse complement strand
ACCCACGTATCCAGCTTGGAAGGCTGGTGTTCTACCATTGAACTACACCCGCACATTGCTTATGTGAAATATTCCTATTTCAATCGGGGTGACAGGATTCGAACCTGCGACCTCCTGGTCCCAAACCAGGCGCTCTAGCCAAGCTGAGCCACACCCCGTTATGCTATGCGTTTCTTTCTTTTGTTTGACACGATATTTATTATATATCAGTTGTTTTGGTTTGTCAAGTACTTTTTTTACTTTTTTCAACAACTTTTTCATCTGTGTCTTTTTGTATCTGGCTTATCGCATTCAACGTGTTGTATCATACCATTGTTTTTTCCATCTGTCAACACTTTTTTTCAAAATTTTAAAACAATTTGAAAAATTCAAAAAATTCACTTTTAAACGCGCCGGAAGCCACAATGTGGGATCCGGTTTTACAGATACCGGATCTCATAGTGTGCCTTTCCTTCTTCGTCAATCTCCATCCAGATGTAACTTGGTCTGCGCCCTTCCTGTCTTGGATAGGACAGACTGCCTGGATTGAGTACGGTCAGTCCTTCCTGTACATCCAGATAAGGCTTATGAGTATGTCCGAACATCACGATATCTTTTCCCCGTGTCCTCGCCTGCCTTCTCAGTTCGTCCGTATTAAGGGAAACATAATAATAATGTCCATGTGTGATCAGAACTTTATATCCACCCAGTTCAAACTCCAGTTCTCTTGGAAGCATGGAAAAGAAGTCATTGTTTCCACTGACCATATGTACTGCACATGGAACAAGCTGGCGTATGTAATCCTCCTGACCTTCCACATCGCCAAGGTGGATCAACGCATCAAATGGCTTTGTCATTTCGATAACTTTTTCCAGATTCTCCGTTCTTCCATGTGTATCACTTACGATCAGTACTTTCATTCTCTGTACCTCCCAAATAGCCTCTAAGCTGCTCCTTCATAGCCCGCAGTGCCTTTCCTCTGTGACTCAGTTCATTTTTTACTTCCGGCGCAAGCTGTGCAGTCGTACATCCATATTCCGGAAGATAAAAAATCGGATCGTATCCAAATCCATTCTCTCCCTGTTCTTCGTAACCGATGATCCCTTCGATCGTCCCATAGCTGTGCAGCACTGCTCCATCTGGCAGCACTGCTGCGATCGCACAGACAAAACGTGCGCTGCGCTCTTCGTCCGGTACACCGGACAGCCGTTCGATCAGATTTGCATTTTTAATATGATAGGAAGTATCTTCCCCCATATATCGTGCAGAATAAATCCCCGGTTCCTTATTCAGATGATCGATCTCCAGTCCGGAATCATCTGCCAACACAATGTCATGGCACTGTTCGTATACAGCACGCGCCTTGATTTCCGCATTTTCTGCAAATGTTGTACCATCTTCTACAATATCAGCCTCAATGCCCGCTTCTTTCATAGAAACAACCGGCAGTCCGAGATCTTTAAGAATCATGCTTACTTCCTTCATCTTGCCTGCATTACCTGTCGCAAAAACAATTCTTTTTGCCATATCCTGCCCCTTTCCGTCTCGCCACGAAACGCAAAATTTCCTTACTGTTTATCATAACATAATTATTCATCATCTGTATAGGCTTTCAGACAAATATTTCCATCATATTCCTCTTCCATCGATGTCCAGCGATAACCATCCGGACTTACATACCCCTGCCCGTCCTGCAGGATCACATTTGCCGTTGTCTCATCTGAACGATATTCCATCGCAGCCGGATGCTCGCTGCCTGGCACTTTCACCTTCACCATAACAGCAAAGCTTCCACCTGCCGGTATGGAGTAAGTCTTTTCCAGATCTATGGTATAAAAGCCGACATTGCGAAGGGAACCTCTCTGTACTTTTTCCGGCAGAACAAGGGAAAGCGTGTTCTGAAAATCTTTCACTACGTAAATTTCATATTTTGTATGTTTCCCTGTCGCATAGAATCCAACTGCACGAAGGATCTGCGGACTGTCTGCTGTATAGACATTTGCGAACCAGCACTCCTCAGCTCCGTATCCCATCTGTCCTACCCATCCGCACAGATCAGACTGGTAAATATGTGCATAATTATCGGTCGGTTCAACTCTGGTATAGGCAACACAGTTGCTTCCAATACACGTATCATCATAAGAAACATAAAAAATTCCATCTTCTCCGAATCCTTCCCCCCAACTGTTCTGACAGATAAAAGCCCCATTACGGGATGGCATCCGGGTAAAATTTTCTGCCGGATAGTCATCATCCCATCCAAGGATCACAATATCATGATTGATCTGTTCTTCCCCATCATAATAGTAAGAAGCATGCTCTCTGTTATAAAACGGTGAACGCGTCCGTTCTCCTCCAAGATCCATATACATAGAACTCTGCACAGCACCATATGTGTAGATCAGGTTTTTGATCGTCATAAAATCCCGGTCTGTGACCATCTGTACTTCCTGGACATGTCTGACTGGCAAAAGCCCCTCCGGTGTTTCTCCGTCTCCGTACGGATCCATCTCTTCGGTAACCGGACCCTGCCATGCCGTAAGATATGCGGTGCTGATCATATAAGCACCTCCCTTATCCTGCCCGGTGGCATAACTGTTCTGTGTAGAAATATGATCTGCGGAAAATACAACAGATTCCTGTGGGAGAAGTCTGGACTCCAGTACGGAAGAAGCAGCTACCGCCCAGCAGGTTCCAAGCGTTCCCTGATTTTTCAAAGTCGGAGCCTTTCCCGTTTTTCTGACATCATAACATGCCGGAAGCTTTTCTTCCCTGTGTTCTGTTTCTGATTCTGATTCTTCTGACTGGGTTTCTGACATCCGGTGCAACATTTCCGGCAGTATCTCTGTATAGCCAGCCTGTCTGCACACATCACAGATCAGAACTGCCGTCAGACATACGATCACAATGATCAGTATTTTCTGAATCTTTCTTAACAAATTATTTCTCCCGTTTCGGCGGTCTCGGTCCTAAATACTGATAAAAATAAGTCCGGATCATGCCATTATAAATTTTTCGGTTTTTATCTGCCTTTTTTCCTATGTAATGCTGTGCATCCTCATAACTTGTGATCAGATATTTCGACCAAGTATCCAGCCGGTCAAAGCTTTCTCCGATCTGCCGGTAAAGTGCCGGAAGTTCCGCTTTTTCTTCCAGTCTCTCTCCATAAGGCGGATTGGTGATGATAAATCCGTATTTTTTCGGATGATGCAGTTCACTGACCGGACGCTGCTGAAAATGGATCAGATTCTCTACCCCTGCACGTTTCGCATTCTCTCTGGCAGAAGCTACTACTGCCGCATCCAGGTCATATCCCTGAATATCTGTCTCTATTTCCAGATTGATGCCTTCCTGCGCCTCTTCCACTGCATCGTACCAGTATCTCTTTTCAATCAGATTCCCCCAGTTTTCCGAAAGAAAACTGCGGTTCATGCCCGGTGCAATATTTGCTGCCATCATCGCCGCCTCAATCGGAAACGTTCCGCTTCCGCAAAACGGGTCTACCAGGATCCGGTCACGTTTCCATGGTGTCAGCATGATCAGCGCTGCCGCCAGCGTCTCTGAGATCGGCGCTTTTGCTGTATTCTGCCGATATCCTCTTTTGTGCAGTGAAATCCCTGTCGTATCCAGACTGATCACTGCTTCATCTTTCATGAAAGTCACGCGCACCGGATAAGCTGCTCCATCCTCTTCAAACCAGGATTTTCCATATGCCTGTTCCATTCTCCGGACCATTGCTTTTTTCACAATTGACTGGATATCCGATGTACTGAACAGTTTGCTCTTTACAGAAGTTGCTTTCGTCACCCAGAATTTGCCATTCTCCGGAATATAGTTTTCCCACGGAAGTGCCCGTACTCCTTCAAACAGTTCATCAAACGTCTCCGCATGCACGGTTCCGACTTTCAGTAAAATACGTTCTGCCGTACGCAAAAATATATTCGCATAACAGATTGCCTGTGCATCGCCCAGAAACGTAACTTTGCCATCTTCCACTTTGCTGATCTCGTACCCAAGATCTGTAATTTCTCTTTTTAATACCGCCTCCAGACCAAAATGGCATGGGGCAATCAATTCATAAATTTTCATATTTTCTCCATAATCGTATAAGTGATGTCTATAACTGCAATTCCTTCAGGATTGTGCCATCAAAACCTTTGATCGTAAAATGTCCATCCTCCAGAACTGCATAGCTTGGTGGATTTCCCTCTTTGGGAATCGACACAGATCCTGGATTCAACAGTGTATAGTGTTCTCTTTTTTCTGCTTTCAACACATGTGTATGACCATGGATCAGAATATCACCTTCTTTGAGCGGCGGAAGGTTCGTCTCATTATATATATGTCCATGTGTCGCATAAATAGTCCTCTCTTTATCCAGGATCACACAGTAATCTGCCATAACCGGAAAATCCAGCACCATCTGATCTACCTCTGCTTCGCAGTTTCCACGAACTGCACAGATATCCTGTTTCATTGGATTTAACATGGCGATCACTTCTTTGGGTGCATATTCTTTTGGAAGGTCGTTTCTTGGTCCATGATAAAGAATATCACCTAAAAGAATCAGGCGGACTGCCTCTTCCGCCTGATACGCTTCGATCATCTTTCTGCAGTAATATGCAGAACCGTGTATATCAGATGCAAACATTAACTTCATAAATTGTCTCCTTTGCTTCTTGCATGCCAGTTTTCACGTGCGTCCGACTTGAATCTGTGGCACTTTCTTTTTACTATACCCTACTATAATCTGGTCGTTTTTGTCTGTCAATCCTTTTCCGCAATTCATCCAAGCTTTCCATGCCAGGAATGAATCCCACCAGTCAGACTTTTGGTCTGATATCCTTTTTCTGCCATTTCTTCTGCTGCCCGCATGCTGACAGATCCTCGTTCACAGTAAAAGATCAGTGGTACCTCTTTTGGCAGACCTCTGACTGTACCAAGCCGCTCATACGGAATATTTACCGCCCCCGGAATATGATATCTGGCATATTCCCAGGGTGATCTGAGATCTATCACAAATGCCTTTCCTTCCTGTAAAAAATGGTCCAGTTCTTTATCCGAAATCATCTCATATTGCATAATCTCCCCGCCTTTTTCACTCCTTCCACTTTATCATATGTCAAACTTGTTGTTCTGGTGTAAAGAGATTCCTGATATCCTTTTAAGCTTTTTCCGCTAAAAATGAAACATCCGGTAGGGGAGCTACCGGATGTTTCGAGGGGAGTATAAATAATTAATAAGGGGTTCGTAAAAAAAATTTTTGAAGGGTAAATTCTTTTTACAGTTGAATTATAATATATCTTGGAAAAAATTGCAATAAGTATTTTTCTGTTTTTTGTCTGTCCCCACATATCTTCTGCATTTTCCAGCATTTTCCATTATATTTTCCCACTTTTTGAAGAAACTATAGGATGAGCCGGGAACATAAAGGTCTGGAACTCCACTTGTTTCCCTTTAAAACCGGCAGTTGATTTTCTATAAGGAGGTATCTTTACCATGGCAAGAAATGCAACTTCAAAAAACAAAACACAGGACAGCTACAACAGTACCAACGAAACGCATACGACCAGCAAAAACAGTGCGTATGACAAAACCACTTCCAAAAACCATGCAGGCCAGAATGCCTACAACACCTCAAAGAACTGTCACACAGACAGCTACGACGAGGACGAAATGGAATAATCCTCTTACGCAGAAAGCCTGCCAGTTGGCGGGCTTTTTGCTGTTTTCTGCTATTTGCTGATCCTTATCTTTCTCTTGCTGCTGTAAGCTCCGTAATAGGTTTTTCCTTTATATTTTCTGTATGCACGGATTCTTACATAATAAGTCTTTTTTATTTTCAGCCCTTTTAGCACTTTCGATCTGGCAGAGGCCTTTTTTAAAGTCAGCTTTTTGGTTTTTCCGGAAGCAAATCTGGAACTGGTACCATAACAGATCTGATATCCACTTACACCAGACTGCTTTTTCCATTTCAGGGAAAGCTTTTTCCCTTTTATATTTGCCGCATAATAAAAATTGACTTTTTTAGGTCTTGGATTCCATTTCTTGATTCCGGATAAATGTACCGTTACTGGTATCGTAATGCCAGCTTTTCCCGTCCGATATGTATAACTGACGGTTTTGCTTTCCGGAATATCACTTTTTATTTTCCAGAAAAGTCCTGTTTTATTTGTTTTGGCATCTTTCAGATCGGTTACACTTTTCTTTTTAAATGTATTTGCACTAAAATCTACCTGATATCCATTGGCTGTCTGAACGATCGGTACAGTCACCACCTGATTTTGAAAAGATGCCTGCTGCAATTTCTTATTTCCGGAAAGATTCAGTGCCGGAATCGCATTGTTATCTGCAATCAGGCTCGTAAGTCCCGATGCTGATGCCACATCCAGTACACCAATCCGGTTGGCACTGCAATTGATGCTGACCAGATGTTTTAACCCGCTAAGTTCCAAAGTCCTGATCTGATTTTCAAACGCTTCCAGTTCAGCGAGTGCTGCATTCGCTGTACAGTTTAATGTGGTAAGCCGGTTCTGGTAGCAGTACAGTGTTGCCAGTTTGGGTGCTCCTCCAAGTTCCAGATCCGTAAGCTGGTTCGTTCCGCACAACAGGATACGAAGTTCCGGAACGCTTCCAAGTTTCAGGGAAGTCATACTGTTTCCCTCACAGTCTGCCCGCTCCAGTCTGCCCATCCCAGAAAGATCCAGCGAACGGATCTGATTTTCCCGGCAAATCAGATATTTCAATGACGTAAGCTTTTTCACAGAAAGAGAAGTCAGTGCGTTGGCACTGCACTCCAGTTGCTCCAGCGCAGTCAGTCCCGTCAGGTTCAAGGTTTTCAGTTCATTCTGACTGCAATATAATTTCTTCAGTTCCGTCAGACCGTTCACCTTCAGGCTGGTAAGTCCGCTGTCTTCACAATGCACCTCTTTTAACGCCTTCATTTTTCTAAGATCCAGGCTTTTCAATGCTTTGCTTCCATCCAGATACAGATATTCCAGATTTGGGAAATATTCAATGCCTTTTACACTGCCAAGTTCTTCTTCATAATACAGTTCCAGATACTGCACTTCATTGCGTTCCTGTTCCGAAAGGATGCCATCCTCACCCGCAATATATTCCAGCACATATTCCCGGAACACCGGATCTGGAAAATTATTCTCATTTACAGCAATACCGGAAGCACGTGTCACCTTCTGACTGCTTTCTTGGTATTTGATCGTTCCCTGTGTTTCCGTTTGTAGCTGCGTTTCTTCTGTTCGTTGTGTTTCTGCTTCTGTCTGTGTTTCTGTTTCTGCCACTATCTGTGCTTCTGTCTGCACCTGGCTTTCTGTTTCAATCGCCTGTACTGCCATTTCACTTGTTGGCATCTGTGCTGCCATACCTGTGACAGAAAAAATCCCTGCGCCTGCAAAGAAACTCAATCCTGCTATCATTTTTATAATTTTATTTCTTCTGCTCATTCTTTTTTTCCTCATTTTGTTTCCGCTTTGTAAGTATCTCAAAAAAGGAATCTACCAGAAATACCCCAAGTGCGATCACACCTGCGATCTGCATGGTCTGTATCAGGTATGCTGCCCCCTGCTCTGCATCTCCCAGAATCAGATAATGTACCGAACGATACAGCCCCGCCCCTGGTACCATCGTCAGAAATCCCGGTATCAGAAAGATCGTCACCGGTGCTTTCCGGATTCTTGCAAAAATATGTGCGATCAGGGTGATGACTGCTGCGCCAAAAAAATTAGCAGCAATCATTCCCATAAGCTGCAGAACTATCAGATAAACAAACCAGCCTGCCGCTCCGATACATCCACAGTAAGGCAGATATTCCTTCGGCACTTCCATTGCTACGGAAAATGCAGCAATTGCCATAAATGCTGCCGCCACCTGTATCAGCATTACCATTTTAATCCTCCTGTTAAGATCATGCCAAACGAAACGCCCACTGCAATCGCAGCAGCACTTACAAATGCTTCCAGTGCTTTTGCGCCACCGGCAACATAATCGCCCTGAAGCGTATCCCGGATCGCTGTTGTGATCGCTGCCCCTGGCACGATCGGCATGATCGCCGCTATGATCACAATATCTTCCTGTATCGTGCACCATGGATTTCCCTGTGCTGCAAAAGCGGTCAGTTCGATCACGGCAGATGCCAGAAGCAACTGTAAAAAATCATTCACTCCTGCTCTTCTTCCTATATATAATACACCTGCCATACCAATTCCTGCCAGCGATGCCCCGACTGCATCCCAAAAAGTCCCGCCCAGAAGAATTGCAAAAAAACAGGCAACAAAAATCTGGGCCACATATTTCTGCAATGCCGTATAAGAAACATCTTTCATATGTTTCAGTTCATGAAAAGCCGTTTTCAGATTCATCTCTCCGGCGCAGAATTTTCTTGATATGTCATTAACCCTGGCAATCCTGTTTAAATTACTGCCCCGCGTCTCAATCCGCTTTACCACTGTCATAGAATCCATTCCCGGATCATCCAGGGTAACGATCAATCCGGTCGGCATAACAAATGCTTCTGCTGTTTTCAATCCGGAAACCTTCAAAATCCGGTGGATCGTATCCTCCACACGGTGAATCTCCGCACCACTTTGCAGCATGATCTTCCCAGCCATCACCGCAGTGTCCAGCAGCAGCTTATATTCCTCTATTTTATCCATAAACCCCTTCCTCTCCATCTGATGGTTTTATTTTATCATTTCCATAATAAAAAAGCCATAAAAACACCCTCAAAAAATTTTTTTAATTTTTTTCAAAAAAAGTATTGACATTTCCATAAACATCCTATATAATTCTCATTGTTGCTGAGGTACACAGCAAGGCAACAAAACAAAATGTGCGTTTAGCTCAGCTGGATAGAGCGTTTGGCTACGGACCAAAAGGTCGGGAGTTCGAATCTTCTAACGCACGGTGAACCGCTAGAGTCGTTGACTCCAGCGGTTTTTTTGCCCTTATCTTCTATCTGTTCTTTCTGTTCCCTGCCTTGTATGCATACCCCGCCGCTCCGGTTCTTGAGTAGTATGACTGGAAGAATATTCCATCAAGCTTATACACATCAGAGCCCATGCGTGAATAAGTATTCGCAAGATGCAGATAGTTCTGCGTTGTATCGTAGCTGCTATGTCCAAGATAGAGTCGCAGGCTCTCCATATCTCCGCCGCCAAGTATGAAGCTGGTCGCGAACGTATGCCGCAAAAGGTGCGGTTTCAGTCTTGAAAGCTCCGTTTCTCTGCGTATCCTGGCAAACAGGCTCTTTATCGCATCCTGTGTCAGCGGGACATCCGGATTTTGTATACTGCAAAACAGCGAATCGTGCTCACTGCTGTGCGGTCTGTAAAAGTGTAAGTATTTATACAATGGTTTGCGTAATCTTTTCGCAAGCGGCACAATCCTGTCTTTATCTCCCTTGCCGTTCATAACCATGATATAGGACTGGTCAAAGTTGATACTGTGTGTGCTAAGCTGGATCACATCTCCGGAACGCAGTCCTTCATCCAGCATCAAGTGCACGATGCAGTAATTGCGGATTCCACGGTAAGTTTTCATGTTAAATAGCTCATCTATCTCTTTTACTTCACTGTCAAACAGCGGAAGCACCAGCTTATTCTCCGACTTGATGACCTTAAACCCTTTCATGATATCTTTCTCAATGTAATCATTGTTATACAGAAAATGGAAGAACGTCCGGACATCGACGCTATAGGTTCGGATAGACCTCTTTGTGATCGGATGATTTTCCGTAGGCTTTAACGGATGTGTTTCCAGCTTGTTCCGGCTTCGGAGCTTCACCACATAGGCCTTGACATCCATCAGCGTGACGCTGTCAACCTGTATCTTCGTTATGGGCATATCTCTTTCTTCTTCGAGGAAATCAAAGAAATACGAGAGCGTATTTTTGTAGTTTCTTATAGTTTTCTGTTTACAATATGTTTCCCTGTCAAATATGAATAGGTCATAAGCCTGTTTTAATGTCATTTTCATATTCTTTTACCCCTTCCATGTATCTCGTTTTCACCTGCAGTGCAAAGCCGATCGGCATTACAGCCTGCTTCTCCTGAGATACAAAAATCAATTTGTGTTTTGCAGAAAACTATGGTAGAATGTATTCAGACACAAATTCACCAGTATCGACGTTTACAATCTCATACTGATGCGTCAACGCGTCAACATAAGTTTCCGCCAGTTCATCCTCATTGAATTGGCGGGCTTTTTTCTGTTTGTAACGGTATGCATCATGTATATCATTATCATTCAACTGGCACAGTGCTTCTACGCAGTCCTGCATAACAGTATCACTGTTAATCCCTCTGGTGTACATTCCAAGCGTGACGGCCGCGTTAATCACCCGCTTCTTCATCATTTCGCTGTTCAGCTTCCGGCAGTAATTCCGGATCAGCTTCACATCTTTCTGCCGCACATTCACATCGACCATTTTACAGGAGCGGAGTGCATTCCAGAACGCACACAGATCACGTCTTGATTTGTTCGAGTCCCCTTCCGGCTTTACCAGCCGCAGGATGTGAAACGTCAGGTAGTCTGCTATGATCTTCCGGTTGTCGAAAAAATCATACACCCTCTTTTCGTTCCCTTTGCCGGAGTTGTCCCGGAACGGTATCAGCTCATAGGATTTTGTATGTTTTCGCATGACCTGGTACTCCACATTCATCACTAAGTTTACTTTTGGCGTCAGATAGTCCGCCAGCTTGTGCAGTGCATCCGGTGACATTGTTTTCTCTTCCTGGACAACCGCCCGGCAGTGTTCCCTCAGCGTTTCATCCTCTCCATACTCTGCATAGTATTTGAGCCGTGCCGTGTCTCTATAGTTCCATGACCGCTTTTTGTAACATTCCTCGTATATGTAGAAATCATAGCGGTTTATCAGTCCGTTGAACAGCCAGACCTTGAAAAACCATGGTTTGTAATTTTTCTCAATCACTTCCTTGCTTTTCAAATAGATTCTGATAAAGACTTTATCCGACCTTTTGCCCATTGCCACGTAATCAATCTCGAAGCCATCCGAACCGACTTTTGCGGTATGAATCACTGCATCCTTGAACCGGTCTACCCGCATCTTGTAGAAGTTTTCCGGCGAAAAGAACTTTTCCGGGTTGCTCAGGTAATTACTGTGCCAGCAGAAATCAACACGGTTTTCCTGTGTGTATGCTACATGCAGATCGTACTTTTTCAGCAGTGCCCGGACATACTCCATGGATTTCTCATAGGAATCATGGACTCCGTACATCCAGAGCATGTAAGAGCGGACCTGCACCACGATCTCTGATGTGACGGACGCACCCCCATCACCGCCATGCGGCACGACCGGAGCTATGAAAATGTCGAACCATTCCGGGCACTCCAGACGGATCTTGAAAAATCCAGCATAGACACCGGGACAAAGATTTAAGTTTCTGTCATGCACGTACACCGGAACCGTCTCGCCGTATGCATCCAGTATCTTCTTTTTCTTCTGTTCAAAGTAACTTCGGAACGCTTTTACTCGCCTGTCCTCGCTGTCGTCCGTGAAATCCTCTAAAAGCTTGACGCTGTAATAGAAGGTGTCTATGTTGTGCAAAAATTTCTTTTGTTTAAAATCAAACCAGTACTTTTGATTTTCCTGCGAAAATTCTTGGTATATTTTTGTACTGTTCAAATGCTTCTTTATATCCATTTTTATCACCTACTTTACCATACTAAAGTTTTTCCCCAAATGCCGTTTTGGGGAAATTTTGAAATTACCGTTTTGTCCAGTATCCATGCGGACTTTCGCATATTTTACTATGTATTTTCAGACCACGTATTACAGGCCCGTGGCGGCCCCCTCTTCCACCGTCCGGCCATTCGCCGCCCGCCCTCGGCGGGGCCCCTCAAGTCCCCTTCCTCGGTCAGCCGTCTACTGTTCGAACAGTGCGTAAGTGTCATACAGGCTGTAATATCGCTTGTGTGCCTTGAAAAATTCAGAGCCAACTTTCTCTTTCATCGGATACCAGACTTTTACGCATACAAACAGGTTCCCCAGTGCCAACGCACTGACGATCTTCCCCTTTATGCCGAAGTTGCTCACTTTTCTGTGAATATATTCGTATTCGATCAGGCTACGCACCTGCCTGTCGATCATGCGGTCGAACTGTGCCACCAGTATGATCTTGTAACCAAGGTGCCTGTGCAGGGTGAAGAAGTGCAGCCACTCCCCCCGCCCCTGCTTTGTCCAGTCCCTCGCGTTGAACATCAGCTGACACTCATCGATCACAAGCAGGATCGAGTCCTCTTTGACCTTGCCTTTCTTCTTGATCTGCTCGTTTGCGTAGGCGATCAGGAACTCCGGCGTCAGTTCATCGTTCCGCTTAAATACATATTCCTTTTTATGCCTGGTCTTGATCCTGTCCAGGTTGATGTCAAAATTTCCCACTGCCGGCAGTCCTGCACGCACCCAGTAATAGAGCTTCTCTGCCACATGCAGGGACTTCCCAGAACCGGGCGTGCCTGAATAAAACTCAATCATATTTTCCCCTTTCTGTATCTCATTCTTTGCCCAGGAACAAGCCTGATCAACGTTGCAGCGTGAAGCTTTTGAGATACACGACTACTCAATCGCCCTGATCCACCGCAGAATAATACTGTACAAGTAGAAAAGTCCGACCGCTACGAGCCACGCTTCCCCGATCGCGACGAACGTTGATATCGGCAGGAAGTAATTCAGGTAAGCAAGAAACGGTATGTTTTCCAGTGCATCGATATATGCGGCAAATGGGCTGGTTGGCAAAAGCTTCAGCACCCAATCTAAAAATTTTGTTACGATCTCCATAAAATCACCCCTTGATGATATTTCTTGTTATCAGTATCAGCGAAACGATGAACGACAGCGTTTCAAATACACGCAGGATCTGGACAACGCTCTCATAGTCCGCAAAGTCAAGCACCCACTCTTCATTCACATGCACAGGCCCATAGTCCACTTTAAATGGAAACTTAAAGACCGGGGCTTTTCCCTCCACCGAAAGCACGTTCAACGCATGGATCAGGTCAAACGGGATACAGAATGGGAAAAGCTTCTTGAGGTCTGCCGTGAAGGAACTGTTATCCGGGTCATCTCCGGAATCCGGGTTTGATGGGTTCGTGTCCGGCTGTTCCGGCTTCGTGTCCGGTTCTGGTTCTGGTTCCGGTGTCGGGTTCGGGGAAGGTGTCGGCACAGGGTCTAACTTTGCGATCAGATTCTCGATGTACTTCGGTGCGTTGCTCTTGTCTGCTGCAAGATCCGGATTACTCTCCGGGTTCAGCTGCTGTGCCGCGTCTGCCATCTGGTCAGCCGAAGGGACGTTGATCTGCTTCGGTGCCGAAGGATATTCCAGCTTGCCGTTGTTCTCGTAAGTGTCCTGAAGCTCCGGGGTCACCCAGATCGGGGCTTTGACTTTCTTCTTGGCTGGTTTTTTATCTGGTTTCGAATCTTCATACTCATCTATAAGCTGCTCAAGATATTTTTTACATTCATCTTCTGTTCTAAATTGAACACCTGTCGTAAATACTCTTTTAACTCCGATAGACGAATACCATATTTTATGGTTTCGATAAGAATAAGATCTTGGTATACCCCAAATAGCATCTGATATGCTGCTCCAAACAAGACTCCCATTTTCGTACTTATAGACTTCATGAGTATCCACAAGATCATCAATATAATACATATATCCGAAATTCGAGCCAGTCTCATGACAATAATATGGAGAAGTCAAATTAACAACATAAGTATACTCATGATAATTTGCCCATTGAGTAACTACAAAAGCTGTATTTGCCCCCACATGATCCAGCGGAGCGTTAAATTTATCCGGCATGGTCTTATCACAGATCAGTGCCCCCATTTCATAGGACTTCTGCACATACTTATCTACCCAGTTCTTTATCAGGTCAAACGCTCCCTGATTCAGGTCAAGCGTCTTGGTTTTCTTGGCTTTCTCTATGATGTCGTCAAATTTCCTCGGCGGCTTGTCATCCGGTTCACTCTGGGGTTCGCTCTCGTCCCCACCGTCCCCTCCGGAGCCGTAGACGACTTCCCATTGTCTTTCGTAATCTTCTTCCATGGAGTCATGGAGATCCTGCCAGTCCGGATCAAGTGCGTTGTTCCCATCTGTCCACCAGTCTGCATTGCACATCTTGTCGGTGAGGTAGACAAAGCCATAGGTTGCAAAGATTGCCTCGAGTACTTCCGCAAGTCCCCAGCCTACGGCGATTTCTGCCGCCTCTGCCCGCTTTGCCGGGTACAGGATACTCGAGAGCGTTATCGCCAGTACCAGGAAGCCAATAACGATGTTCTTCCCGGCTCGTTTCAATGTCATTCCCATATTTGCCCCTTTCCTGTATCTCGTTTTCACCTTCAGCACAAAGCCGATCAGCGTTGCAGCCTGCTTCCTTTGAGATACATTTCTCTGAAAAACGATAAAAAAAGAGGAAGGAAACGTCCTTCCTTCCCCGAAGACTGGAAAAACATTCCAGTTGATACTACTTATTGGCGATCTTCTTGAAGATGCTGATACCTTTTGTGATGACGAACACGCCGCCGATGATCGGCAGTGCGATCGGAAGCACTGAGGTTACAATGCCTGTAAGAGAAGTTCCGATGCTCGTAAACTGAGTCGTCAGAGCTGTTACCATATCTTCCATGTTTGTCTCCTTTCCGGCTTATGCCTTGTTAAATATCTTCATCAACCCGGTTATCGCTAAGCCTACAAGTATGAAAAAGAAGGCACATAAAAAGCCAACCGGGATAAATGACAGAAAAAGTTTTGTAAAGTCCTGAATCGTTATGACGCTCATCATCATTGTTCAACCACCTCACGTTTTCAGGTACCGGGAAAACACGATTGCAAGGAGGCTTCCGAAGATCATCCCCACCCCGCACATGATCGGCACCTGTATATTCATCAGATTTTGTTGTGTTGTCTCTATGGTCTCCAAGTGCTGGTTCAACTTTTTGAGTTCTTCTATCATTTCCTGAACAGATACTTCAGCACCAGCAGATCCAGTTGTATCTTTTTCCGGTAGAGTTTCTGTTCCAGGCTCCGTCTCCGGCTGTTCTGTTTCTGTCTCTGCTTGTGTTTCTGTTTCCGGTTCAGTTTCTGCGGAAATTTCCTGCTGAAAGCCTGCTTCAGCTCCAATTACCTCCGGTTCTTCTGGAACAGCGAGTGTCTGTAGTTTCTCATTGATTTCCTGAAACAATGCTATGGGGGTGTCGGTATTTCCCTGTTCCGTTATCTCCGGCAGATAGTCACCCAGAAGCTTCTGGATGCCGTCCACTGATGCCTGGAGTGTCTGGAGATCTTCGTGCAACTTCAAAAAACCTGCCGAATAATCTACACTTGTTTCTATGGTTTCTGTTTCTAAAGTTTCTGTTTCCATAGGCATTACTTGCCGTTGTTTACCGCAGTGATACTGATATCACTGAGATACTGCAAGCCCACTACTTTCATGACAGGCTTGCCGTCTGAACCTATGCTCATTTCGAAATCTGCTTCGTACAGTGCCGGTGCCTTGATGACCGAAAAGCGTACTTCCTGCGGAAGTGAGCATTTCGCTCTCTGATAGCCGATTGCACCGTTTGCACCTTCCTGCGGTTTCATGGCTTCGCCGTGTTCCCCGTAGAAAAAGTAGTTGATCGTACAGCCAGACACCTGTCTGCCGTTCTCATCCTGTAAGTTGTACTCATTCGCATACATCAGGAGTATCTTTGCTTTGCTGTTCATAATAAGCCCCTTTCCCTGCCGCATACCAGCCGCAGTAAAAACTTGTTGTTTATGTATCCAAACACTTAAAAGTGCTAGGTTCTGTATGATTCCCTCCGCTTTAGGGTCTTCCGGAAGCGTAGAGCCTCCGGAAAGGGAAAATATATTTTCAAGAGGAGAAAAAGCCCCTGAAAACCACTGTTGTGTGAAAAATTGTTTGTTTCAGGCTGGATGGCGATGCTGAAACCGTCCAGTCTGATTCCTGCCAGTTCCTCCCCTTGGGCTCTGCCCAAACCCGGCAAGGGACAACTGTCCCCTGCACCCCGGGTTCCCTCCGGGGGCGTTCGCCACGGGGCAGGAGGGGCGGGAAAGCCTCCCCTCCGCCTGACATGCTAACTTTTCGATCACCGTCAAGGGTCGTTCCGGTATCCTTCCCCCTGCGGGTGAACATATCCTCACTTGCTCCCTTGACTGTGCCCCGCTGTATTTCCTTAGCCTTCGCTGTCTCCGGCTTCCATGCCGTCTGTATACTGATCCAGTATGTCCCGGCAGCCTTCCAGCCCATGCTGGCACCTTGTCAGCATCGCATCCATCACGCGGAGCTTGTTATACAGTGTATTGCTTTTCACTGCGATCATATCGTCAAGAAGTTCAAGGCGGCTTCGACGTTCTGCTTCGGTTTTCATGCTGAAGAGGACAATGTTCTGAAGCTTTTCGTTGAAGCCGTCACCCTCGAAGCTGTTAATATACTGAAAGACTTCATCTGTCATGCGGATGCTTTTCGCATTTGGTTTTGGCTGTTTCATCGGAACACCTCCGCTTCTGCACGCATCTTCTGGATCTGTGCCATGACTGTCTTAGCTAATTCAGATATCTGGTCAGCAACTTCTTTTGTCTCTGCCACTCCTGCTGAATGTGAAAGTTTGCAGTACTTCAAACACATTGCCGTGTAGTCCCTGATCTCTAATACTTTTTTCATTGCTATTTTCCCCTTTCGCCCTATGTGCATCCTGCACAATTTCAGTTTGTCAAAAAGTGACATCTATGGTAAAATAAGATGTTAACCAGACAACAAAGGTGTCACTTTTCAACTCAAGTTGATTATATCCCTTTATTTTGGGATTGTCAATGATTTTATCCCTTATTTATGGGAATGGAGAATATTTTTTATGATTGATAAAGAAAATTTCGGCAAAAGAATAAGCGATTGCATGGAAAAAAGCGGCAAAAGTAACAAAGAAATTACCGCTCAACTCGGTTTGTCTAAAAATATGATAGGCAACTGTAAGAAAAATCAAATTCCATCCACTGAAACGCTTTTCGAACTATCCCAAATTCTAGGGACTACAGTAGAGTACCTGCTCACCGGGAAGCAGTCTGAAAGCCTATCTGTTCAGGAAAAGAAGCTCATCGAATCTTACCGGAGTTGCAGTCCTGAACGTCAGGCTATCATAAGGGAATTGTTAAACGTGCCAGAAGAAACAGAAGAATCATCCCTATCCAAGATTGGTTAAATAAACATACAAAGGAGTAGAGTTATGTTAAACGATCTTTTTGCATATGTAGTTGTCTTTACTGTCCTGATCGTAGGCATTACTGCATATATCGAAAACACAAAATACAAAAATTCCAGTTACGGTAAGCAAAGTACCCGCAGTTTCTGGAATATTCTAAATGATAAGGGGGCTCGCGGTGAATACCGCATGTCTGAATTACTTGACAAGTCCTCCCTGGAAAAGAAGCTGCTTTTCAACGTCTATATCCCAAAGAAGAAAGAAGATGATACCACAGAGATTGATATCATCATGATTTGCACAAAAGGTATCTATGTACTTGAAAACAAAAACTATTCCGGCTGGATCTTCGGAAGCGAAAAGGATCGCCGCTGGTGCGAAACCTTGAACGGCAAGAAGTATTTCTTCTACAACCCAATTCGCCAGAACAACACGCACATCAAGTATCTGGAGAAGCTGTTGCAGATCGGCGAGGAAAAATATACTTCTCTGATTACGTTTAATTCAAGTGCGAACCTGAAAAAGATCACGGTTGAAAGTGAAAACGTTTACGTTATCGCATACAACAGCCTTTCCAAATTTCTTAAAAATGAAAAAGCAAAGCCTGACCGTCTGACATCCGAAGAAATCAATCAGCTCTATGAGCGGCTTCTCCCTCTGACTCAGGTTACGAAAGCCCAGAAACAGCAGCACATTGACAACATCAAGAAGAAATACCAGAAACGCTAATTAGACTGCAAACTTTCAAATAGCTCACATTCTGACACCTTGGTTGAATTATCTACGGACCAAAAGGTCGGGAGTTCGAATCTTCTAACGCACGGTAAAACCGCTAGAGTCGTTGACTTTGGCGGTTTTTTCTTTGTCAAAATATTACAAATAAGAAGTTGTCGAGAAATTGATATACGGAAACAGGACGCCGTCCACTGCAAAACAATCTCCTGACCTGCTGCGTTTTCTGTTCGGTCCGGGCGCCGGTTATCCGCCCTTCGCAGAACTCGCCGCTTTGCGGCTCAGACATCA
>CAJMMS010000035.1 GCA_905214675.1 uncultured bacterium | reverse complement strand
AAAACCTCCCGAAATGCAGAAAACGCAGATGAGGGTGAGGATGTGAAGGAAGAGGAGCTTCAGGCAGGTCTTATGGGAATTGTTGCCAGCGTAAACAAGCTGGAAGCATACTCACAGGCTGCAGATGGTGTGGACCTTGAAACGGCAAACCAGGAGATCCTGGCCGGAACATCACGCATAAGAAGAAATGCGCTCTATCAGAAATACGTGGAGGAATGTGCAAAAAACATCGGAAGCATAGGCTATTATGCACAGCAGAAAGTGCTGGACAACCAGATGGATGTAAATGATTATTACACATTGCTCCAGATCGTGGAAGCGGAAGCAACCGGTGGAGATATCAAAAGCAAGATATTGATTGCAAATGTGGTTCTGAACCGGGTGAAGGATTCCAGATTTCCAGATACGATCTATGATGTAGTCTGGCAGAGAGCGGGCGGTTCGCCTCAGTTTTCACCTACCGATGACGGCAGGATCTATACTGTTTCGGTTACAGATGAGACGATCGAAGCGGTAGACCGGGCGCTGGCAGGCGAAGATTATTCGCAGGGTGCACTGTTTTTTGCAGCACGCGCCAGTGCGGAGGCACAGAACATGATCTGGTTTGATCAGAATCTGGAGCTGATGTTCGAATATGGCGGACATGAATTTTTCTGTTTTGCGGATGAATGATCCGTTGCCGTAAAAAGCCGGGGCACCAAAGGTGTTACCGGCTTTTTACTTCGCTCTTGCACAGTGGAAAAAGGTATGCTATAATCCAGAATTAAGCGTGGAGTGACTGTATAGCAGAAGAACCCCGCAAATATGTTTCGTTTATCGCAAATATGGCGTTTGGAGGAAAGGACGGCTGTTATGAATCTTTTATACAAAAGTACCAGAAGCAATGATGTCAAAGTTACCGCATCCCAGGCAATCCTGAAAGGTCTGGCAGAGGACGGAGGGCTGTTTGTACCGGAGAGTATTCCGGCGCTGGAAGCAGACATGGACACCCTTGCAGGGATGAGTTACCAGGAGACAGCATACGAAGTAATGAAACAGTTCCTTACGGATTTCACAGAGGAAGAGCTGAAAAACTGTATCGCAAAAGCATACGATGAAAAATTTGATACAAAAGAGATCGCTCCGCTTGTAAAGAAAGATGAGGCTTATTATCTGGAACTGTTCCACGGAAAAACGATCGCATTTAAAGATATGGCATTATCTATTCTGCCACATCTTCTGACGACATCTGCAAAGAAAAATCAGGTAAAAAATGAGATCGTGATCCTTACCGCTACATCCGGAGACACCGGAAAGGCAGCTCTGGCAGGATTTGCGGATGTACCTGGAACGAAGATCATAGTATTTTATCCGAAGAACGGTGTAAGTCCGATCCAGGAAAAACAGATGGTAACCCAGAAAGGTGCCAATACATTTGTAGTAGGAATCCACGGAAATTTTGATGATGCACAGACGGGCGTGAAAAAAATGTTCGGTGATAAAGAACTGGCAGCGCAGATGGATGCAGCAGGTTATCAGTTCTCATCTGCAAACTCGATCAATATCGGCAGACTGGTTCCGCAGGTTGTTTATTATGTATATGCCTATGCGAAAATGTATGCAAATGGCGAAGTGGCAAAAGATGAAAAGATCAATGTTGTAGTACCTACCGGAAACTTTGGAAATATTCTGGCAGCTTACTATGCAAAAAATATGGGTGTGCCGATCGACAAGCTGATCTGTGCTTCCAATGATAACAAAGTTCTCTATGATTTCTTCCGCACCGGAACATATGACAGGAACCGTGAATTTATCCTGACAACCTCTCCGTCTATGGATATCCTGATCTCCAGCAATCTGGAGCGTCTGATCTATAAGATTGCAGGTGCAGATGCTGCCAAAGATGTAACTTTGATGCAGAACCTTGCAACTGAAGGCAAATACGAGATCACAGATGAGATGAAGGCACAGTTGAAAGATTTTTACGGCAACTATGCAAGTGAAAAAGAGACCGCAGAAGAGATCGCAGAAGTTTACAAAAAAACAGGTTATATTATGGATACGCACACGGCTGTTGCTTCCAAAGTATACCGCAAGTATGTGGCAGAGACCGGTGATCAGACCAAGACCGTGATCGCATCCACAGCAAGTCCATACAAATTTACCAGAAGTGTGATGGATGCCATTGATGCAGACAAATACAAAGGTATGGGTGATTTTGGACTGGTAGATGCACTGTGTGAACTGTCCGGTGTGAAAGTTCCGCAGGCGATCGAAGAGATCCGTACAGCACCGGTTCTTCATAAGAATGTGGTAGAGACAGAAGATATGCCAAAGATTGTAAAACAGTTTTTGAATATTTAATGCCAAAGGCATTTCAGAATTTTATTTTTATATTGAAAGCAGAAGCAGGAGAAGGAGCACTAATTTTTCCGTGTTCCATTTCCTGCTTTTGTTTTATAGACTGAAGCAGTGGTTTTTCTGAAGATGGGTATAAGAAATTAAACAAAGTTTAAGAAAGCAATGATTGCAGACCTATATTATACTGTGTATAATATGCATCAGAAAAAAGAGCATGAAAGAGAGAAGATTGACGCAGAGGGAATAAGAAGGGATTTTACATATGAAAAAGAAAATGATTACATTTGCGGTTCCATGCTACAATTCGCAGGATTATATGCAGCGATGCATAAAGTCACTGCTGGCAGGGGGCGAAAAGGTGGAGATTATCGTGATCGATGATGGCTCCACAGACCGGACCAGGGAGATTGCAGACCGCTATGCGGAAAAGTATCCGGAAATAGTAAGGGCGGTTCATCAGAAAAATGGCGGTCACGGAGCCGGGGTGAACAAGGGACTGTCTCTGGCGACCGGAGAATATTTCAAAGTGGTAGATTCAGATGACTGGCTGGATATAACAGCACTGAAACAGCTTTTGGAAAAGATAGAAAAAGCAGAAGAGGCAGGGATGGCACCGGATCTGATCATCTGCAATTATCTGTACGACCATCTGTATGAAGGAAAACAGAAACGGATGAGTTATGAAAATGTGTTTCGCGATGGAGAGGTCTGTACCTGGGATACGATCGGGAAATTTCGTCCGTCGCAGTATCTTGTGATGCATGCGCAGATCTGCCGTACAGAAGTGCTTCGGACATCCGGTGTGCATCTGCCGCGTCACACGTTTTATGTGGACAATCTGTTTGCCAACCAGCCGCTTCCGTTTGTGAAGACGATCCAGTACCTGGATCTGGATCTTTACCACTATTTTCTCGGAAGAGCGGATCAGTCTGTCAATGAGCATGTGCTGATGCGAAGGATCGATCAGCAGATCCTGGTCACAAAGATGGTTTCCGGCTGTGCAAACTTAAAAGAGGTACAGAAAGAACATCCAAAGCTGGCAGATTATCTGGTGCGGAATCTGTCGATCATGCTGTCCATTTCTTCCATCCATCTGCTGCTGATCGGAACAGAAGAAGCAATGGAAAAGCGAAAAGAACTGTGGGAGTATATGCGAAGAAGAGGAAATGGACTTTACCGGAAATTTCGTTTCGGGACCGTGAGCGGTTTTACCTATCTTCCCGGAAAAGCGGGGGCGGCACTGACACTGGCAGGTTATCGCCTGGCAAAATGTTTTTATCATTTTAACTGAACGGAAGGAGACGAGTTATGGAACAGATTTATCTGGCTTTTGTAGATACACCGGGGTTCTTTGCGTCCATCATCCGCAGAGTGATCGGGATTCCCTATGTGCATGTAGTTCTTTCGATGGATGCTGATTTGAGGGAAGCATACAGTGTGGGAAGAAGAAATCCGGCCATTCCGCTGATCGCGGGCTTTGAAAAGGAAGATACGCTGGAGATCGAGGCGGTATTTCCGCATGCAAACTATAAAGTAGTCCGTATGCAGTGTACGGCAGAACAGAAAAAAAGGATTGCAAGACAGCTTTTGGAGTGCTATAAACAAAGAAAGCGATATCACTACTGCATCATCGGACTGCCGTTTATCCTGTTTCAGATACCGTTTTATCAGAAGAACCATTATACCTGTTCTTCTTTTGTGACAAGTATCCTGGAGCAGAATGGCATTTCGCTTTTTCAGAAGCATTTTTCGCTTGTGACACCAAGGGATTTTTACGAGCTGGAACAGACCGAAACCATTTTCGAGGGATCCCTGCGTGATTTTAACAGAAAGGTTTATTTAATGATAGGAGCAGCTTATGAATCGTAAAAATTTGATCAGTGCGGCGTTTTTCCTGGTACTGGTGGCCGCTACCATTGTGGTGATTTTTCAGGGAAATGATATGAATACCGTAGTTGCTGCCATGCAGACCTTAAGCCCGGTCTATCTGGTGGCTGCAGCTCTTACGGCTTTGTTCTTTACATCCGCAGAAGGCATTATGATCTGGTATCTTCTTAGCAGCCTGGAGGGGAAAACCCCTCTTTTTTCCTGCATCAAATATTCGTTTGTGGGATTCTTTTATTCCGGGATCACACCGTCTGCGACGGGCGGACAGCCGATGCAGCTTTATTATATGCAGAAAGAAGGACATAAAGTTTCAGACAGCAGTGTTGTACTTATGACGGTGGCTGTGGTATACAAACTGGTGCTGGCCCTGATGGGCGTTGCCATTTTGCTCTTTTACCGCACACAGTTGATGGGATATCTGGGAAACTATATTTATCTGTACTATCTGGGACTGTTTTTAAATACCGCTCTGGTGGTCCTGCTTTTGTTTGTCATGATCAGTCCACGCTGTTTTAAAAGCCTGGTACTTGGCGGCGAAGCGGTGCTCAAAAAACTGCACATTCTCAAAAAATCAGGAAAACGAAAAGAAAAACTGATCGAGATGGCGGATCAGTACCATGAAGCGGTCGTATTTCTGATCGGACATAAAAGCAAGATCGCCTTTGTGCTGATCCTGACCTTCATCCAGAGATGCAGCGTGTTCTTTATGACCTGGCTGATCTACAAAGGCATGGGGCTTACCGGAGAATCCGTGCTCAGTATCATGATCCTCCAGGCATCTGTTTACATTGCAGTCGATATGTTGCCGCTCCCGGGTGCACAGGGGATCACGGAGATCATGTACAAGGCATCGTTCGGACAGGTCTTTAAAGGGGCACTGCTTCCGGCATCCATGTGCCTGACAAGAGGCCTGAATTTCTATTTCCTGCTGATCGTCAGTGCCGTCACTGCCATGTACTGCCATTTCAGCGTCCGCAGAAAAGGCCTGAAAGGATCCTGGCGGAGCGAAGAAGCCAAATCCTAGAGGCATTTCCGGACAGAAAAAGACAAAAGAATCCGGTTTGTTTAAAAAAAGACTGGACGAAATCGTCGATTTATGAGAAAATAGTGTGAAAGTATTTTGCAGCCTCCTGTGATCGCAAAAAGGGAGGCGGCCAATTACTGTATAGAATGTAACTGCGAAGGTACTGAACAGTTATAGTAATTCATTTTTGAAAGGAGTCTTAAAATGATTTATTCACGTGAAGTAGAAGAAATGTGCCCAGTTGCACAGGGCGTTCATCATGGCGCTGCTCCAATTCCAGAAGAAGCAAAGTGGGTACAGGCAAAAGAAGTTAAAGACATTTCCGGATTTACACATGGTGTAGGCTGGTGTGCTCCTCAGCAGGGTGCATGTAAGCTGAGCCTGAATGTAAAAGAAGGTATCATTCAGGAAGCTCTGGTAGAGACCATCGGATGTTCCGGTATGACACACTCTGCTGCTATGGCTGCTGAGATCCTGCCGGGTCTGACTGTAATGGAAGCTCTGAATACAGACCTTGTCTGTGACGCGATCAACACCGCTATGAGAGAACTGTTCCTGCAGATCGTATACGGAAGAAGCCAGAGTGCTTTCTCTGAAGATGGTCTGGCAGTTGGTGCTGGTCTGGAAGACCTGGGTAAAGGACTTCGCTCACAGGTTGGTACTATGTACGGTACATTAAAGAAAGGTCCTCGTTACCTTGAAATGGCAGAAGGTTATGTAACAGGCATCGCTCTGGATGCTGATGATCTGATCATCGGATACCAGTTCGTAAACCTTGGAAAGATGACAGACTTCATCAAAAAAGGTGATGACCCGAATACTGCATGGGAGAAATCCAAAGGTCAGTATGGCCGCGTAGCTGATGCTGTTAAGATCATTGACCCGCGTAAAGAATAATTATAGGAGGTAACAGGAAATGGCTTTATTTGAATCATATGAGAGACGAATTGACAAGATCAATTCTGTTTTAAATAGTTATGGAATTGCTTCTATCGAAGAAGCTGAAAAGATCACAAAAGATGCTGGACTGGATGTATATGCTCAGATCAAGAGCATTCAGCCGATCTGTTTTGAGAACGCTTGCTGGGCTTATACAGTAGGTGCTGCAATCGCAATCAAAAAAGGCTGCAGAAGAGCTGCTGACGCTGCTGCTGCAATCGGTGAAGGTCTTCAGTCTTTCTGTATTCCGGGTTCTGTTGCTGACACACGTAAAGTAGGTCTGGGACATGGTAACTTAGGAAAAATGCTGCTGGAAGAAGAAACAGAATGTTTCGCATTCCTGGCAGGTCACGAATCTTTCGCTGCTGCTGAAGGTGCGATCGGTATCGCAGAAAAAGCAAACAAAGTTCGTAAAAAACCGCTGCGTGTTATCCTGAACGGTCTGGGTAAAGACGCTGCACAGATCATCTCCAGAATCAACGGTTTCACATTCGTTGAGACAGAGTACGATCCGTACACAAACGAAGTAAAAGAAGTATCCAGAAAAGCTTACTCTGAAGGACTTCGTGCAAAAGTAAACTGCTACGGTGCAAACAGCGTTCCGGAAGGTGTAGCTATCATGTGGAAAGAAGGCGTTGACGTTTCTATCACAGGTAACTCCACAAACCCGACACGTTTCCAGCATCCGGTTGCAGGTACATACAAAAAAGAATGTCTTGAAAAAGGCAAGAAATACTTCTCAGTAGCTTCCGGTGGTGGTACAGGACGTACACTGCATCCGGATAACATGGCTGCAGGTCCTGCTTCTTATGGTATGACAGATACACTGGGACGTATGCACTCTGATGCACAGTTCGCAGGTTCTTCTTCCGTTCCGGCTCACGTAGAGATGATGGGTCTGATTGGCGCGGGCAATAACCCAATGGTTGGTATGACTGTTGCAGTTGCTGTAGCTGTTCAGGAAGCAGCAGACGCTGGCAAATTCTAAGAAATAAATAAAAAATTTATTTAAATGAAAATGACAGGCACTTTCCGTAAAAGGAGGGTGCCTGTTGTTTTACATGTGAAATTATTGGCAACGTTCCGTTCTTTTGGGAATATGATATAGTAAAACAGCGTGGAGAGTCTGTCATGCAGATCATGGATTATATCAAACCAGAGCTATTGGCGGTAGCACTGGTTTTATATTTTATTGGCATTGGTCTGAAACGTTCCCAGACCATACAGAACCGATACGTTCCCGGAGTCCTCGGGATTCTCGGTATGTTACTTGCAGGGCTGTATGTATTTGCGACAACACAACTGCATACGGGAAAAGAGATCGCGATGGCGGTCTTTACGGCAGTCGTGCAGGGAATCCTGGTGGCGGGACTTAGTACTTATGTGGATCAACTGCTTGGGCAGAGGCACAAATCCTGCGAAAAAGAGGAAAAGGAAGAATGATTTTGCACAGAGCAAGGTAAAGATTCTGTAAAGAGATAGATTTTGCGGCTCAGATGTGCTAAACTTGTTATCGGAGTGTCGGATTAAGAATAGAAAATCACAAAAGAGGTATCGATATGGAGCCGAAATCAAAAAAAATAGTTTTATGGAAACTTTTTCTGTCTACGTTTTATCTCAGTGCCTTCACGTTTGGCGGCGGCTATGTGATCGTGAGTCTGATGAAAAAGAAATTTGTCGATGAATATCACTGGATCGATGAGAATGAGATGTTGGATCTGGTGGCGATCGCACAGTCGGTACCGGGAGCGGTGGCAGTGAACGGAGCGATTGCAGTCGGTTATAAGCTGGCGGGGATTGCAGGGGTGGTAACGGCCGTCTTTGGGACGTTGCTTCCGCAGTTTGCGATCATTGCGGCGATCTCGGTCTGTTATCAGATTTTCTGTAAAAATTTTATTGTAAGCCAGATGTTGCTTGGGATGCAGGCCGGAGTCGGAGCGGTGATCGCTGTTGTGGTATACGATATGGCGGGTGAGGTGGCAAAACAAAAAGATGCCATTTCCTGGATCATTATGGCGGCTGCCTTTCTGGCGGCAACAGTGTTTCAAGTAAATGTCGTATACATCGTGATCGCAAGCGGTCTGTTTGGATTTTTACGTTCACAGTACGAAAAGAGGAAAAAGCTATGATCTATCTGGATTTATTTCTGGCATTTCTGCAGATCGGGATGTTCAGTTTTGGCGGCGGTTATGCGGCAATGCCTCTGATACAACATCAGGTGGTGGATGTGTATCACTGGTTAAATATGAAGGAGTTCGCAGATCTTGTCACGATTTCGCAGATGACACCAGGGCCGATTGCCACAAATGCGGCCACGTTTGTCGGAATGAACATGGCAGGGGTCACAGGGGCTGTGGTTGCGACGCTCGGATGCATTCTGCCCTCTTGTATTCTGGTTACTTTTATCGCTTATCTCTATTTAAAATATCGAAAGCTTGCCGCACTTCAGGGTGTTCTTTCTTCCCTGCGTCCGGCGGTGATCGCACTGATCGCATCAGCCGGCATTTCCATCCTGGTTTCTGCCTTCTGGAACGGGCAGAATGGGATCTGTCTGCCGGATACCGACTGGAGCATGGTATTTCTGTTTGGGTTTTGCATTGTGCTGCTTCGGAAATTTAAAATGAATCCGGTGGCTGTTATGTTTCTGGCCGGTATTTTAAAAGTTTTGCTGGCAGCATTATTTTTGTGAGATTCTGGTAACTGTTCAGTGGCTTTACAGTTGCGAGTCAAAATACATTTTCTGTACATTGACATTTGAGACTATAGAGGGTAAAATTGAAAAAAACTGGTGATATGTGTATATATATCTATCAGAATAAATCGAACGAAACGATGATGGAGGATAAAGAAATGCAGATACTCAAAGACAGAATCAGAAAAGACGGCAAGATCAGAGAAGGCAATGTGCTGAAAGTGGACAGCTTTTTGAATCATCAGATGGATGTATCCCTGTTCCGTGAGATCGGAAAAGAGTTCAAACGCAGATTTGAAGGGGAGGAGATCACGAAGATCCTGACGATCGAGGCATCCGGCATTGGCATTGCCTGTGTTGTTGCTGAAGTTTTCAATGTTCCGGTTGTCTTTGCAAAAAAGACGCAGACCAAAAATATCGCAGGAGATGTCTATACTACACAGGTAGAGTCCTATACTCACGGAAGAATCTACGACATCATCGTTTCCAAGGAGTTTCTCGGACCGGATGACAAGGTGCTGCTGATCGATGATTTTATGGCAAACGGAAAGGCAATGGAAGGCCTGATCCAGATCGTAAAAGATTCCGGTGCAGAATTAGTTGGAGCCGGTATCGTGATCGAGAAAGGTTTCCAGCCGGGAGGCAACAGCCTGCGTAATCAGGGCATTCATCTGGAATCTCTCGCTATTGTAGAGAGTATGGATGAAAAGACCGGAGAGATCGTATTCCGCTAGGCTTTACGATTTCTTTACAATTCAGGATTTTCTTTACAAAAACATAACCAAGGATTAACCAGCCCATGCTTTTTGTGGGCTGGTTTTGTGTTATCTTAAGGTTGTTCAACAAAGAACAGAAAATCAGAAACTGACAGATGCCGAATAAAAAACTGGTAAAAATAAAAAAAGAAAACGGCACAGCAGGTCAGGAGAGGAGACTATTATTATGAAGAACCTTAAGAAATTAACAGCTTTAGCAGGAATTTGTGCAGTGACAACAGCAAGTCTGGCAGCATGCGGCCAGTCAGGCACAACAGAGACAAAGGCAGATACAAACGCAGCACAGACAGAGGCAGGAAGCCAGGCGGCTGAAAGCACTGCAGATGATGCCAAAGATACACAGGCAGCAGGCGGAGCGTCCGCAGATTTAAGCGGCAGCATCACCATGGCAGGAAGTACTTCCATGGAGAAACTGGCAAACGCCGTTGCAGAGGCTTTCATGGAGAAATATTCCAATGTAACTGTAAACGCAGAATTTACCGGATCTTCCGCAGGTATTGAATCCCTTCTTTCCGGAAGCGTTGATATCGGAAACTCTTCCCGTGCACTGGAGGACAGTGAAAAACAGAATGGTGCAGTAGAAAACATCGTAGCGATTGATGGTATCGCAGTTGTAGTAAATCCGGATACAAAGGTAGATAACCTGACAAAAGAACAGCTCTCACAGATCTACACAGGTGAGATCACAGACTGGGCAGATGTAGACGGAGATTCCGCACCGATCGTCGTGATCGGACGTGAAGCAGGTTCCGGTACAAGAGGGGCTTTTGAAGAACTGCTGGATGTGGCAGACAAATGTGCATACGCAAGCGAACTGGACAGCACCGGAGCTGTTATGGCAAAAGTAGCTTCTACACCGGGCTCCATCGGATATGTATCTCTGGATGTCCTGGATGACACGGTAAAAGCTCTGAAACTGGAAGGTGTAGAGCCGACCGCAGAAAACATCAAAGCAGGCAACTACTTCCTGAGCCGTCCGTTTGTTATGGCAACAAAAGGCGAAATCTCAGAACAGAGCGAACCGGTACAGGCACTGTTTGACTATCTTTCTTCCGCAGAAGGAAAAGATCTGATCAGTTCCGTAGGTCTGATCACCGTAGACTAACTGGAAAAATGAAGGCTTGGTGTAAAGAATGGACGATAAGAAAAACAAATTCAGTATTTTAAGTGCAAAAGGTTCCCGCTCGGCGGTAGAAACGACGGCACAGATCATCTTTACCATATGTTCGGTCGTTGCAGTTGCGGCAGTCTTTTCGATCACACTCTACATGATCATCAGCGGAACCCCTGCGATTTTCAAAGTCGGTCTCCTGGACATTCTATTTGGAAGTGTCTGGGCACCGACGGCGGCAGCGCCATCCTACGGTATCCTGTATATTATCCTCACATCGATCGTAGGAACGGCACTTGCCATCCTGATCGGTGTGCCGATCGGTATTCTGACGGCAGTCTTTCTTGCGGAAGCTGCACCGAAAAAACTGGCAGCCGTTGTAAAACCGGCGGTGGAACTTCTGGCAGGCATTCCTTCGGTTATTTACGGACTGGTCGGCATTCTGGTGCTCAATCCGGTAATGTACAAACTGGAGCTGTTTCTCTTTCAAAATTCAAAAACACACCAGTTCACCGGAGGAGCGAACCTGATTTCAGCTGTGATCGTACTGGCGATCATGATCCTCCCAACGGTAATAAATATCAGTGAGTCTGCACTGAAAGCAGTACCGCAGAATCTGAAATCAGCATCGCTGGCTTTGGGAGCCTCCCATATCCAGACTATTTTCAAGGTGATGATCCCGGCGGCAAAATCCGGTATCATTACAGCCATCGTACTTGGAACAGGAAGAGCGATCGGGGAAGCGATGGCGATCACTTTAGTAGCAGGAAGTTCCGTAAATCCGCCGTTCCCATTTAATTCGGTTCGTTTCCTTACAACCGCGATCGTAAGTGAGATGGGATATGCGGCAGATTTACACAGACAGGTTTTATTTACGATCGGTCTGGTACTGTTTGTATTCATCATGCTGATCAATGTGGTTCTGACACGGATACTGAAGAAGGGAATAGACGACGATGCAAAGTGAGAATTCAATTTATAATAAAAAAACACATGGCATGGACAAGTTCCTGTACGGATGCATTTATCTGTCAGCAGCCATAGCAGTTTCTGTTCTTCTGATGATCATCTGTTATGTGGCAGTAAGAGGAATCGGAAGTGTAAGCCTGGAATTTCTGACAACGGTGACAAGTGCGAGAAAAGGAACGGTCGGCATTGCCGGAAATATTGTTAATACGTTGTATATCATCGTGATCACGCTGGTGATCGCAACACCGATCGGTGTGGGAAGTGCCATTTATCTGAATGAATATGCAAAACCGGGCAAGGTTGTAAGGATCATTGAATTTACGACCGAGACACTTTCCGGTATCCCATCGATCATTTTCGGACTTTTCGGAAGCGTGTTTTTCGGAACAACGCTGAAACTTGGTTATTCACTGCTGACCGGTGCTCTGACTTTGAGCCTTATGATCCTGCCGCTGATCACACGAAACACGCAGGAAGCTCTGCGTACGGTTCCGGATTCTTACCGGAGCGGAGCACTTGGCATGGGAGCAACAAAATGGCACATGATCCGCACGATCCTGCTTCCGTCTGCCATGCCTGGTATCATCACCGGAGTGATCCTGGCGATCGGACGTATCGTCGGAGAATCAGCAGCCCTGCTTTTTACAGCAGGAAGTGGCTATCTGCTCCCGAAAGCGGGAGGATGGCTTTCCAAGATCCTGCAGCCGGGCGGAACACTGACGATCCAGTTGTATCTTAGCAGTTCAAAAGCAGAATATAACGTAGCGTTTGGAATTGCATTTGTACTTCTTGTGATCGTACTGTGTATCAATTTCCTGACAAAATATCTGGCGAAGCGTTTTGATGTAACGCGGATGAAATAAAAGAAAGAGGAGCATCACCATGGAAAATACAAAAATCAGTGTGCAGGATCTGAACCTGCACTACGGAACGAATCATGCGTTAAAACATGTCAATATGGAAATCCGGGAAAATGCGATCACTGCATTTATCGGGCCGTCCGGATGCGGTAAATCCACCTTTCTGAAGTGCTTAAACCGCATGAATGACCTGGTTGAGAACGTAAAAATAGAAGGCAAAGTCCTGATTGACGGAGAAGATATCTACAGCCCGAAAGCAGATACCACGCTGCTCCGGAAAAAAGTGGGCATGGTATTTCAGCAGGCGAATCCATTTCCGATGAGCATTTATGATAATATCGCCTATGGACCGAGGATCCATGGCATTAAAGATAAAGCGACACTGGATCAGATCGTGGAAGAGAGTCTGCGTGGAGCAGCAATCTTTGATGAGGTAAAAGACCGTCTGAAAAAATCGGCACTGGGGCTTTCCGGCGGACAGCAGCAGCGTCTCTGTATTGCAAGAGCACTGGCCGTGCAGCCGGACGTGCTTCTGATGGATGAGCCGACATCAGCACTTGATCCGATCTCTACATTGAAGATTGAGGAACTGATGGTAGAACTGAAGAAAAAATATACGGTCGTTGTTGTCACCCATAACATGCAGCAGGCAGCACGTGTGTCGGATGACACGGCATTCTTCCTGGTAGGAGAAGTGATTGAGTTTAATCATACTGATGATATCTTTGCAAGACCACAGGATAAGAGGACCGAAGATTATATTACAGGACGTTTTGGTTGATTGGGGGAAAATAAATGTCAGTGAGAATGAATTTTGAGCACGAGCTTGAAACGCTTCGCGAAAATATGGATGCCATGGGAAAAGGGATTGAACAGGCGTTTGCCGATCTGCTTTCGGCGATCGCAGTCAATGACCTGGAGGAACTGGATAAGATCCAGAAAAATGACCGCAAGATCAATGAGATGGAACGAAAGATTGAGGCGGAATGTCTGTTGCTTCTGACCAGACAGCAGCCGGTGCTGGCAAGTGATCTGCGTATTGTATCTTCTGTTATGAAGGCAGTCGGTGACATGGAACGTATCGGTGACCATGCAGCAGATATTGCAGATATGGCAGTGCGGCTGAATGGCATCAATTATAAAGAATATGCAAAATCTATGCCGGAAATGCTCGAAGAAACCAGAAAGATCCTCTGTGATGGAGTAGAACTTTTTATGGCAAGAGATAAAGAACAGGCAAAAGATTTTTATAAGAGAGATGATAAGATTGATGATCTTTTTAATCAGGTGAAGGAAGAACTGGTTACCTGTTTGAAAGAAGGAAAAAAAGATACCGATGCCTGTGTGGATCTTCTGATGGTTGCAAAATATCTGGAACGCATCGGTGATCATGCCGTTAATATCTCCGAGTGGGAAGTGTTCAAAGAAACTGGAAGTATCAAAGACCAGAGAATTCTCTGATACAGAAAATGCCGCTAACTTCCGCTGTTTTCCTGTTTTTTAAACTTGACGTAAGGATGGAAAGCCTTTATAATGAAAAAAACACAGAACAAAGGAAGAAATTATGAGAGTCATCGCAGGCAAAGCCAGGAGACTGGCACTTAAGACGGTTCCGGGAATGGATACCAGACCAACCACGGACCGGATAAAAGAAACTCTTTTTAACATGATACAGGATGAGCTCTACGGCATCCGCTTTCTGGATCTGTTTTCCGGAAGTGGTGCGATCGGTATCGAAGCACTTAGCCGGGGCGCAAAAGAAGCTGTCTTTGTAGAGAAAAATCCTGCCGCAGTGCGATGCATCCGCGAAAACCTGAAGTTTACCAGGTTGGACGCGGATGCTTTTGTTGTGCAGACAGATGTTTTTGCCGCACTGGATCGTCTAGAGCAGGAGATCAGAGGTGGAAAAGAAAGCTTTGGCGTTATTTTTATGGATCCTCCATATGAACATGAACTGGAAAAGGAGGTTCTTTTCCGGTTGAAAGACAGTGTGATCGCAGATGAACATACGCTGATCATTGTGGAAGCATCTCTGAAAACAGATTTTTCTTATCTGGAGGAATATGGATTCCACCTGTTGAAGCGCAAAGAATACAAGACAAATGTTCATATGTTTATGGAAAAGGAGAAAAAGGAACTATGAGAAGAGCAGTATACCCGGGAAGTTTTGATCCGGTCACATTCGGACACCTGGATATCATCCGGCGTTCCGCTGTTCTGGTAGATGAACTGATCGTCGGTGTTTTGACAAATAGTGCAAAAACGCCGTTGTTTTCTGCCCAGGAACGTGTTAATATATTAGCTGATGTCACAAAAGACATAGGAAATGTTACGATTAAGGCATTTGATGGTCTGTCTGTGGATTTTGCAAGGAACTGCGGTGCACAGTTTATGGTAAGAGGCTTAAGAGCGATTACCGATTTTGATTATGAACTGCAGATGTCCCAGACAAACCGGATTTTAAGATCCGACATAGACACGATTTTCTTATCGACCAGTCTGGAATATGCCTACCTAAGTTCGACAACGGTAAAAGAGATTGCCAGCTATCATGGTGATATCTCCAAATTTGTGCCGGAGCCGGTGATTGAGAAGATATATCAAAAAATGAAGATGCAAGGGTCAAAAGCCTGAAGAATAAAAAATAGGAGTGATAACGATGAGCAGCAGAATTGAGCAGATTATTGAAGAAATCGAGGAGTATGTAGACAGTTGTAAATTTCAGCCACTCTCTTCTACAAAGATCGTGGTAAATAAAGAAGAATTAGAAGAACTTCTGCGTGAACTTCGTATGAAGACACCGGATGAAATCAAACGTTACCAGAAGATCATCAGCAACAAAGATGCGATCCTGGCAGATGCACAGTCCAAGGCAGATGCGATCATTGCAGATGCAAAGGCTCAGGCACAGCAGATGGTTACGGAAAGTGAAGTAATGCAGCAGGCATATGCACAGTCAAATGAACTGCTTGAGAATACCAACCAGCAGGCACAGGAAATCATGGACAATGCTACGACGGATGCAAACAACATCCGTATGGGAGCACTGCAGTATACCGATGAGATGCTCTCCAATCTGGAGAATATCATGAGCCATACGATTGAGACAGCAGGAGAAAAGTACAATACATTTATCAATTCCGTTCAGTCCTGCTATGACATTGTCAATAAAAACAGACGCGAACTGACACCTGGAGGAAGTCCGGCAGCTTATGCAGCACCGGAACAGAGCGGCGCTTATGACGATGATGAGGCTTAAAAAAGTCCCGGAACTGCATGAAGAAGCAGCATTTCAGTTAAGAGGATCAGGAATGTGAGCAGTATTTTTGTAAAGAAATAGTTACGCAAGGATAAGGGAGTGTCTTTGATGACGCTCCCTGTTTGCATGATAGAACAGAAACCTCCAAAAGCCAGAAAAGGAAGCAGCAAAAGGTAGCTTTCGGGATAAGGAAACGCATCAGATATAGCCGGGATTCCATTCGTGATCTCAAGGGCAGAGATCAGAAAGGATGCTTTTTGTAAGGAAAGATATGGTATGTAGGTAATTGCGTTTGAAAGGATGGCAAACAGAAGAATATAGCCGCCGAGTTTTAGAAGAACCGTAATGGCATCGTAAATGCAGGCATCGAGCAGTGCAAGAGAAAGTACCGGCTTGGATGTCTTTTTTTCACGGAAAGGATGTGGCGTGCGGCGAAAAAAAAGAAAACTAAGACATAGGAAGGCAGGGATTCCATAAAGAAGGAGAAAAGTCAGAGGTATTTTTTCCGGATGTGCCAGATGAAGCGTCAGAAAGTAAGTGATCAGAAAAGCAGGGCTGACATTATTGCAGAATCCAAGAAGCCAGGAGGCTTCCCTCTGGCTGATCTGATCCGTTTTTAAAAGATCTGACAGGATTTTGGCACCGGAAGGATAGCCAAAGAAAAAACCGCACAGAAAAGCATATAGTCCGGAAGTGGAAAGTCCGAGATATTTTTGCGTAAAACGGCCGGGCAAGTAAAGAAGATCTTCGATCAGGTGGCTCTGGATCAGAAAATTAGAAAATACCATAAAAGGAAGAAGTGTCGGAACAAGTGTCGAAAACCAGAGATTCAGTCCATATCTGGCACCGTCCAGTACAATACCTGGGAAAAAGAGCAGAAATGTAAAAGCAACAGCAGAAAGAAGCGAAGCAAAAAAAGATTTCATAAAAATCCCTTTTTTGTTCCATCGTATGCATGAATGAAAAAGTGTATGCATATAAAAATAAGGCAGTATTTTTTGGGGGACTTTTTGTGAGGGCGAAAAAGTCAGAGTATGTGATCCGGAAAAAAGTATTGGCAGTACTTTTGATGATTGCGCTTCTTTTTCTTCTGGTTGCAGTATTTTTGCAGGAAAAACGCAAATATGCCCTGCATGACCGACTGGTTGAAACGGAAACGTTCCGTGAAATGCATGTGACGGAAGAACTGCTGGATAAAATTACAGAGCTTCAGAAGCAGAGCGGGCTTTCAAAAGGAAGGCTTCTGGCACTTACTTTTGCAGGAACCAAAGCTTCGTTTCCAGGCAGAGTACCAACGCTGGAACAACTGGAGCGGACGGCAGAGTGGGTATATCGTTACCGTCCCCGAGAATATGAACTTCTGGAAAATGGATTCTGTGCAGTCTGGAATGATCTGGAGTGTTTTCCGGTAAAATGTCAGGTATCCTACGAAGATTCCTGGATGGCAGAACGAAACTACGGAGGAAAAAGAGGGCATGAGGGAACGGATCTGATGCCTACGGTTAATCAGAATGGATTTTATCCGATATATTCTATTACAGCAGGAACAATCGAACACATGGGATGGCTGGAAAAAGGTGGGTGGCGGATCGGGATCCGCAGCGGGCACGGCGGTTATTTTTATTACGCCCATCTGTCAGATTATGCGAAGGGACTTGAAGAAGGGAAAACGGTGGAAGCCGGCGAAATGCTGGGCTATATGGGAGACAGCGGTTACGGAAAAGAAGGTACGACCGGTCGGTTTGCGGTGCATCTGCATTTTGGCATTTACATACAGACGGCAGATGGGAGGGAAGTCAGTGTCAATCCTTACTGGATTTTGAAAAGTCTGGAGACGGAACACTGACAAGACGGTTGGAAAAAAGAAAAAATTATGCTATACTGGTCTGAATGAGGAAGGACGGTAAGTAATGTAGGAGGAGTGGTTTTTGTGGAAATACAGTTGTGGAAGGATATTTTAAATCCTTATGAGCTGGCGGTGGAAGAGCTGCAGGTTAAATTTAACCATCTGATCAAGGAATACCGGGATCGGGGCGTATACTCGCCGATGGAGCAGGTCTGCGGCAGAGTCAAATCGATCTCCAGTATTTTAGATAAAGCACAGAAGAAAAACATTGAAGTAGATAAAATAGAAGAACAGTTAGATGACATCGCGGGCATCCGCATCATCTGCCAGTTTGTGGAGGACATCGAGAAGGTAGCAGAGCTGATCAGGAATCGTTCCGATATGCAGGTTGTCACGGAAAAAGATTATATCAATCATATGAAATCAAGCGGTTACCGCAGCTACCATATGATCGTCTCTTATAAGGTGGAGACCTTCTCCGGAACGAAAACGATCCGTGTGGAGATCCAGATCCGCACCCTGGCGATGAATTTCTGGTCCACAATCGAACATTCGCTTCAGTACAAGTACAAACAGCATATGCCGGACCATATCCGGGAGAAATTAACACGTGTTGCTGATGCGATCACCGTGCTGGACAATGAGATGTCAACGGTGCGCAGCGAGATTATGGATGCACAGAATTCCTGCCAGATCCAGACCAATCTGGTCAAGGATATTTTAAATAACATACAGAACCTGTATACGGTTGCCAACAAACGTGAACTGGTCAAGATCCAGGATGAGTTTTACCGGATCTATGAGACGAAAGATCTGGAACAGCTGCGTCGTTTCCACAGCGATCTGGACAATATCACAGAAGGTTACCATGTGCAGGCGTTTGAGTAATCTTATCTTAGTCGAAGAAGACTCCCACTTCTATAAAGTGGCGAGCAACAAATTTGTCTTAGTGGGAGTTCAATCTCCGACTAAGATAAACGCTCCGCGAGGGCACACATTGTCCAGTGGACAAT
>CAJMMS010000034.1 GCA_905214675.1 uncultured bacterium | reverse complement strand
GATGGTGCAGAAGGATATGGAATATTCCGTTCAGAAAGTAAAGATGGGACTTATACCAGAGTAAAAAAGATAACTAGTGGTAGTATTTTAAGTTTTTCAGATACGTCAGTAAAAAAGGGGAAAAAGTATTACTATAAAGTACGTGCCTTTCGTAATGTGAATGGAACGACAGTTAAGTCACAGTTCTCAGAGATTGGATATAAAACAGCTAAATAAGGGGGGATTCATATGAGAACAGGTAAGAAAAAATTAAAACTATTATTATTCGTATGTTTGTTGTTGACAGTTCCATTCTCAGTATCAGCAAAAGCTAAAGAAAAAAAGTTTGTAATGAATCGAAACAGCATGTTACTTTATGAGGGAGAGAAAGAGGATGTGTCAAATATTTTTGAAAAAACAGGAGAAAAGCAACCCAAAATGATATGGAAAACACAAGATAAAAATGTGGTAACTATATCATCAAAAGGGAAAATTACAGCAAAAAAAGCCGGAAAAACAAAAATTATAGTTGTTTCCGCAAAAAATCCAAAGCAAAAAGCCACTATAAAAGTGGTAGTAAAAAAGCGTCCTGTAAAAAGAGAAATGGTTTGCAGAACCGACGGAGCCATTTTTATATGTAAGAATAATTCTCTGCAAGTAAAGAAGAAAACAATTCGCACAAAAGAAGAATTTGAAAATTTTCAGGTGTTTCTGAAGAAAGAAAAAGCTTTTGGAAAAATATTAAAGAAACAATATGACGGCACAAATTTCAAGAAAAAGAGCATTGTGCTTGTTTCACAGTTGCTTTCACCATATATGAATTACAAGTATAAAGGCATGATAACAAAATTTGATGGAAAAGGAAAACTGGTTGGTGAAATCCAGATAGAGAGAAGTGGAGACATGGAGGAACCAGGTGTGTCCTATCCGGCAATTGTGAAATCATATGTGGTGGCTGTGCGAGTTCCAAAATCACAGGAAGCAATGATTGATTATTATCAGGTCACGTTTAAGGATTAAAACGAAAAGGTAATAGAAAACAAAATCTATAGAATGAAAACAAAATCTATAGAATGTGTTATGGAAAGGATCGGAAAAAACTGATAGTCTGTAAGAGAAAGAAAAACCCGAAAACCGGTGCGGAAACCACCGGGATCTATAAAAAAGAAAGGATGGAGAAGGGAATGAAAGAACACAGACAATTCAGAAAATTCTGGTCCTTTTTGCTGGCATTTGCCATGGTGTTTACCACAGCAGTCGGAAACATCGGACCAGTTGTTATGGCAGCAGATGATGACACGTTTGTAGAAGTCACTGTTCCAAACGGAGATTTTGAGTCCGGCGAGACAGCATGGACATTTACCGGTGATATCCAGAATCTGGATTATTACTGGAAATTATTTCAAAGCGCTGCTATGACAAACAACCTCACCACTATGTATGAGGTGTGCAGCAAAAAGAACACAAGCGTAACAAAAACTTACAAATGTTCACAGACAGTGACCGGACTGGTGCCGGGTACTTATAAGGCATCCATCGATGCAACCGGCGGAAATGATCCGGGAACCCATACCACCACACTGACAGCAGGCGGAAAATCCGTCGCAGTCACACCAAATAAATGGAATGAGTGGGTGACTTATACAACGGATACCTTTGAAGTTGGCGAGGACGGGAAATGCGAGATCAGCATCGACAGCACGGTGACCGGTCAGTACCTCGATATGGACAACGTAAAACTTTACCGCAAATCCGAAGCAGGACCGAAGGTTGTAGATAAAGTTTCAGATATCACAAAGAAAGTGACTGTTGGAAGCACGTTTACTGCACCAAAGCAGGCAACTGTTCTGTATACCGATGGAACAAATGCACTGTTTGATGTGACATGGAACAGCGATGAACTTGCAAAGGTAGATACCGCGACCGCAGGCAAGACGTTCACGGTAAACGGAAAAGTTACCGTGGAAGAGCAGGAGTACGATGCGGTGCTGACCGTAGAGATCCTGGATGCATCCGGTCTGGTACAGGAGATTCCGGAAGATGCACTTGGATCTGTAGATTTCGATGCAAACTGGCAGTTCTATCTGGCAACCAGAACACCGGAAGTCGCTGACGGCGGTTTCGCCGCAGCAGGTGTCAAAGATGCCGGAGATTACACAACGGCTGAGATCATTGATCCGGATTTCAACGATCTTGGATGGAGAACGGTGGATGTTCCGCATGATTTCAGCATCGAAGGTGCAAAAGTAAAGAGTTCTTCTGATGCACAGGCATATCTGGAAGGTGGACTTGGTTATTACCGTAAGAAATTTACCGTACCGGCATCTATGGAAAGCAGCACAACCAATCCGGGAAGAAGGATTACAATTGATTTTGAAGGCGTTTACCAGAACAGTGTTGTTTATTTAAATGGTGAAAAGATTGGAAGCTATCCAAGTGGTTATACCGGATTTGCCCTGGATATCACAAACAAAGTAAAATATGGCGAAGAAAATGTACTGGTTGTAAAAGTACAGAATATGTCACCGTCCGGCCGCTGGTATACAGGAAGCGGTATCATCCGTCCGGTACATCTGCTGATCGACAATCAGGCACATTTCAACCGCAACGGTATTACACTGACAACTCCGACTCTGGAGGACGATTATACAGCATCCAAAACAGGAGCACTGAATGTAGAAGCAAACGGTTATTCGGACTCTACAAACTCCAATGTTTATATGGAAGTAACTGTGCTGGATGCAGAAGGAAAAGAAGTAGCAAAGAAGAGTACAGAAAAGACAGCGATCAACCCAAGTACTGCATTTACCTTGTCTTTGAAAGGCAGAGATGCTCTGGAGGTTTCCAATGTAAATCTCTGGTATCCGTGGAATCTGGGTACACCGTATCTGTATACTGTAAAAGTAGATCTTTATCAGGAGATCAATGGTTCTTCCGATGGCTATCAGTTGATCGATACGGAAGAAACCGAATACGGATTCCGCTGGGTAAAAGTTAAAGAGACGACCAGTGATCCGACAAGCGGTGGTTTATATGTAAACGGACAGTACACAAAAGTCCAGGGTGTTGACCTGCATCACGATTCCGGTGCATTAGGTGCAGCAAGCTACAGCGATGCCTATGACCGTGAATTTGACAAACTGATGGCAATGGGTGTCAACGCATACCGTACCTCCCACTGCCCGCCATCCAAACAGGCGATCGAAGTCTGCAGAAGAAAAGGCATCCTTGTGGTAGAGGAAGCTTTTGACGGATGGGGAAGAGCAAAAGCAACTTATGATTTTGGTAATTTCTTCTTCCAGGAAGTACCGTCTGACTGGGCAGGACTGAAACCGAACGGTTATACACAGCTCTCGACACCGGGCGTAAATTACGATGGTGCAAAACTGACCTGGAGTGACTGGGTTGTACAGGAAATGGTAAACCGCGATAAGAATGAACCTTCTGTGATCGCATGGTCGATCGGTAATGAAGTCCGCGGCGTGGGCAGCAAACCATCCTGGTATGATGTTTCCAAATATGATCTGCTTGGCGTAAATCCGGATAGCATGAATGAATATACCGAGGCAGTTCGTCTGATGGGCAATGTCAATGCAGCAGACGGTACCCGTTACGTGCTGATGGGCGGTGATCAGGAAAGAAGTGTTCCGGCAGCAAATAAGGTATGGGGTTATGTAAACCAGGTGCTGGACGGATACGGACTGAACTACAATACAGCAAAATCCGTAGACGGACTGATCAGCAGATACTCCATCGGTGATGGCACATTGCTTGAAAAAGTAACAAAAACCTTCTTCTTTGAGTCCGAGTCTTCTTCTCAGACTTCATCAAGAGGTGTTTACTTAGATCCGCAGTTTACAAACACCGGTATCAACCAGACTCCGGGCAAACGCGGCGGTTCCAACTATGACAACGACTTTGCATCCTGGACGATGTCCAATGAATACGGACTGAAAAAAGACCGTGACCGCAAGAGCTTTATCGGACAGTTTATCTGGACCGGATTTGATTACCTCGGCGAGCCGACACCGTACAGTGTTTACCCGGTAGGTGTATCTTCTTTCGGTACGATCGACACCGCAGGTTTTGCAAAAGATTCCTTCTATTTATATCAGAGTCAGTGGACAAGTACTCCGATGGTACATCTGCTTCCGACCAACTGGGATCAGTGGCATGACGGCGAAGAAGTAGAGGTCTGGGTAAATACAAACCAGCAAAGTGCAGAGCTGTTCTTAAACGGCGAGTCTCTCGGTAAGAAGAGCTTCGATGAAAAAGAAACGGCTTATGGCAAGAAATACTATGAAACATCAGAAAAAACACAGGACGACAAGACCTGGGGAGATGACACCAACCCTGGCGGTTATACCAGCAGCGGAGCAGTTCTTGATGACGGCGAATTAAATTCCGGAAAACTGCATCTGACCTGGAAAGTTCCGTATCAGGCAGGTACACTGGAAGTAAAAGCTTATGACAAAGACGGCAAAACAGTGGCAACAGACAGTGTAAGCACATCTTCCACACCGTACACCATTCAGGCAGTGGCAGATAAGACCGTTCTCAAAGCAGACGGAACCAGCCTTTCTTATGTAGAATGTACCGTAGTCGATGAAAATGGAAATATGGTACCGGATGCAGATAACCTGGTGAAATTTGCAGTCAGCGGAAAAGCTTCCATCGTCGGCGTGGACAACGGCAAACAGGAAAGTGCAGAACTCTATAAATACGATAATGTAGATAAGAGCAGCTATTCGGAAAGAATGGCTTACAACGGAAAAGTACTGGTGATCCTGAAATCAGAAAAAGAAGCAGGCGATGCTCTGCTGACCATTTCTTCTGATAACTTAAAAACCGCACAGGTCGCACTGAAAGTGACAGCAGACGGAACCGGAGATGCACCAAAGGCAGCAGAAGTGACCGGAACCGAAAAATCGGTTGATGCAGTAAATGTAACCGTACCGACTGGTATGAGTGTGACACTTCCGTCTGTAGTAAAAGTAAACTATACAGGCAGTGCAGGAGATTACAGCCTGCTCAAAAAAGTAACCTGGTCTGAAGTAAAAGACGGAAAAGCAGAAGGCACGATCGAAGGCAGCAAACTTACCGCACAGGCAACGATCACCGAAAGTGATGATGCAGCAACCGATGTGGAACTGGCAGCGGGCAAAGCAAGTGCAACTGCATCCTTCACAGGATCTGATAAGAATTATCCGCAGAATATGCTGGATGGAGATGACAGCACAAGCTGGACCAATGCTTACAACAGAGGAGCATCGGTACTGCTTCCGGCAAACAGCGCATCCAGAAAGAATGAATATGTAGAATTTGACTGGGAAGAAGCACAGGTTCTCAACCAGATCACACTGAATTTCAAAGAGAGCCGTTACTGTGCGATCCCGAAAGTGCTGGAAGCTCAGTACTGGGATGGAGCAGACTGGGCACCGGTATCCGCACAGAGCACCGTGAAAGAATCCGGAGCACCGGCAGTGATGCAGTTCAAACCGGTTTACACAACAAAAGTCCGTGTATACATGGAAAATGCAACGCCTTATTCATCATCCGGTAACATGGAGATCACAGAAGCATCTGTGAAACTGAGTACCGAAAAAATTGGAGCACGCCTGATACTTGAAGGCGAAGATGCTGTGGTACAGGGCAAGAACCTGACACTGAACGCAAAACTTACAAACCTGTCTTCAGACAGTCTGTTAAGTGAAGTAAGTTTCCGTATTTCCTATGATGCAGATGTCTTTGAAGCACCGGCCGTTGCACTGAAAGATGGAATCGAAGGTACGCTGACAAGCACAGAAGCAGACGGAAAGATTCTTTACACACTGAAAAATGAAGCCGGAATCCCGGCATCTACCAGTGAATTTGCAACAATCACCATGAAAGCAAAAGCAGATGCACAGCCTGGCAGCTACAGCGTGGGACTGGAAGATGTAACAGCAAAAGATATGGCAGGTGCAGCAGCAGACTTGACAGCAGTCGCAGCGACTGTCAAAGTGAGCGAGCGTCCGATCACCGGAGAAGTGACATACCTCTCTGATATTGAGTGGAAATATGCACGGTCCGGATGGGAAAGCGTTATGAAAAATCAGTACTGCAACGGAGCATCCTCTGGAAAAATTTCTCTGAGCGTGGATGGCGAACAGACTTACTTTTACAAAGGTCTCGGTGCAAATGCAGATGCAACAGTTGAATACGATGTATCTTCTTACAAAGCACAGTTGGAAGAGAATGAAAAACTTTATTTTCAGGCATATGTCGGTATTGATTACTTCAAGGCCGCAAAGAAACAGAACGGTGATGGTGTTTATTTCGTGATCTATGATGGCGAAGTTGATGCAGATGGAAATATCCAGGGAACAGAGATTTACCGTTCCGCAAAATTAGATACTTACAGTGATGCAGAACATATCAGCATTGATATTTCCGGTATCCAGAAAAATCTGGTTCTGTTCATGGATAAAATTGGCGATAATGCACACGACAATGGTGACTGGGCAGATGCAAAACTGATCCATGTAGCAGATCCAAACGCAGCAGATAAGAGTGAACTGAAACAGACACTCGATATTGCAAAAGCATTAAAAGAAGCAGACTATACCGTAGAATCTTACAAGGCACTGCAGGAAGCGATCCAGAATGCAGAAACGGTATACGCAGACAAAACAGCAACACAGGAAGCAGTCGATGCACAGGCAACAGCACTGCAGGCAGCCGTACAGGGACTGAAAGTTCCGGATGCGTCCGATTATCAGGGAATTCTGAAAAAACTGCAGGCAAAAGAAGCGGAACTTGCGAAAAAGCAGGAAGAACTGGCAAATGCAAAAGGTGATAAAACGGAACTTCAGAAAGAACTGCAGAAGATCCAGGACGACTTAAAAGAACTTGAGAAAGAAAAAGATGCAGCTTACAAGAAACTCCAGGAAGAAAAAGCAGCAGCAGACGAAGCACTGAAGCAGGCTCAGGCTGAGATCGAAAGACTCAAAGCACAGCAGAATCAGCCGAAACCGGAAGAGGCACTGAAAGTCGGCGATACCGTTACTTCAGGAAATGTAAAATATCGTGTAACCGATGCACAGAAGAAACTGGCAGAGGCATATGGTGTAGATTCCAGGAGGGCACGTACCCTGAAAGTAGCAGCAGCCGTAACGATAAACGGTGAAACAGTGAGCGTAACGTCAATCGCAGCAAATGCATTCAAAGGCATGAAGAAACTGGAAAAAGTAACGATTGGAACAAACGTTTCCAGGATTGGCAAAAATGCATTCTCAGGCGATGGCAAACTGAAGAGCATCCAGATCAAGAGCAAAAAACTGACTTCCGTAGGAAAGAGGGCACTGAAAAACATCTCTGCAAAAGCAGTCATCAAAGTGCCGAAAAGCAAAAAGAAAACTTACACATCCCTGCTGAAAGGCAAAGGTCAGAAAAAGAGCGTAAAGATCAAATAGTGTGACAGCAAAAACTTCATCTTAGCTGGAGTTCAACAGCAAAAAGAAATACACCGCATGGAAACGTGTGGTGTATTTCTTTTGCAGAAAAATGGCAGAACCACATGAAGCAGTCCTACCGTTTTGTTTATTTTAATAAAATTATGATGTTAAGGTCAAAAGATGCCATACGAATTGTTCCGTACTTCGTACTCCCACAATTCTCTCCGACATTCGCATATCGTGAAGCTTATGCTTCACTTTTATGCTCATATCGGGGCGGGTCATTAAGCCATAAAACCACTCTTGTGCAAGCACATCGTGGTTTCAGGCTTTTGACCCTGGCATCAAAATTACTCTGTAATGATCGTTCCGGTCTTGCCTTTCAGGGCATCGATGGCATTTTCCAGATTTGTGATGATCGCGGAGCGTCCTCTTCCGGCTGTGATGAAATCAACGGAAGCACAGATCTTTGGAAGCATGGAATTTACACCGAACTGATCGGCTGCGATATGTTCTTTTGCTTCTTCTGCTGTGATATGCTCCAGAAGTCTCGGATGCTCGGTGTCACGGTCGATGTCAACCATCTTGTCGTTTGTAAGGATCATCAGGATATCGGCATCCACACCTTCTGCGAGCTTTCCGCTTGCATAGTCTTTTTCGATGATGGCACTTGCACCTTTGAGTTCATTGCCCTGCTGCAGAACCGGAATACCACCGCCGCCGCAGGCAATGACAACCTGATCATTCTGAACCAGTGTCTTGATCGCGTCGATCTCCACGATGCTCTTTGGCATCGGAGCAGCGACAATACGGCGATAACCTTTGCCCGGTTCTTCTTTGACATAGTTGCCCTTCTGTTCTTCTGCCTCTGCTTCTTTGGCATCCATGTAGCGGCCGATCACTTTGACCGGATGATGGAAAGCATCGTCATAAGGATCTACGATCACCTGCGTCAGGATCGTAGATACGGTTTTGAAGATGCCGCGTTTTAAAAGCTCGGCACGGATCGCATTCTGCAGGTCATAGCCGATGTAACCCTGGCTCATGGCAGAGCATACCGACATCGGTGCAACGGTATAATCCGGATGTGTTTTTCCGAATTCATTCATAGCTGTGTGGATCATGCCGACCTGTGGTGCGTTGCTGTGTGTGATCACAAGCTGATAACCTTCTTCCACCATATCAGCCAGTACAGAAGCAGATGTTTTGACAGCCTTTTTCTGCTCCGGAAGTGTTGTGCCAAGGGCACGGTGTCCAAGAGCGATAACAATTCGTTTTTTCATGCTCAAATACCTCGTTTCTTCCTTTAATATAAGTAAAAATGTATGCAAGCATCCATTTTATGTCCATTTGTCCTTTGGCGCTCCAGAAGGAGTTATCCTAAAATGAGCCACCATAGATTTCTACGTGCCGCTGGCACTCTCGAAATCTATGAAATCATTCAAAATCCGCGCATTTTTCTTTGAAAAATGGCTGCTTTTTCATGATTTAGCGGTCCCCATAGACATAAAAATGTATGCAAGCATCCATTTTATGTCCATTTGTCCCTTGACTCATTTTAGCAGGGTACAGCAAAAAAATCAATAAGAAATAGTGGGAAAGTGTATAAAAAGTCTGAAAAATACATAAAATAAATACAATTATAAAATAACAAAAAATAATTTCAAAAAGTGCTTGACAAATCGGAAGAGAACGCCTATAATAAAGACAACAAAACAAAAGAGAGAAAACAAAAAACAAGGAGGACGGTCCAATGAAAACATAGCACCGCAAACGATAAGCAGTCATTCAACTTCAGTGATTAGGAAAGCGAAGGGCAGAGCCAAAAAAACAGAGGGAATGAGAATCAATAAAAGAATTTAAGAAGAGGAGGTACAGTCCACCAAAAACATAAATCATATCTGCTTTTGTAAAACACAGAAGTAGACAGGATACAAAACAAAACAAAAGAAAGGTAATAAGTCCAATGGAAATAGCAGAACATCATTAACAGGGGATATGTTGACGAGAAAGACATATCCCCTGATTTTGTGTGCCGAGCATGGCACTAATCTTGCTGGTATGAGCCAGAAATCGAATGGGCAGGAAAAGCAGGAACGTAACCAAGGAATACTGCTTAAAAATCTGAACACAAAAGTCCGTAAAAGCGGTACATTAAATGTGGAAGATAAGGCTTAAAAGGTATTGATACAGCAGTATAGTTCAAATAGAATCACCGCCTGTTACCCATAGATCGATGATCGGGGTAACAGGCGGTTTTTTCGCAATTTCTTTCGGATTCTTCTATCGTCTATTTTTTAATCTTCACAGATTTCTTCTGCCCCTTTCCCTTGAACAGACGCTTGTAAGACTTCAGCTGTTTCTTCGGTACTTTAATAACGCATTTTCTGTTGATGCCTGTGAGAGCGCCTTTTCCGACTTTCTTTAATTTTGTACTCTTCACAGTAATCTTCTTGAGGTTCTTGCAATTCTTAAAGGCATTCTTTCCGATAGAGGTTACATTCTTTCCAATCGTTACGCTCTTTAAGTTTTTGCAGCCTTCAAAACTGCCGGTTCCGATCTCTGTAACCGTGTCAGGAATTACAACTGTCTGCAGCTTCTTACTGTTCTTAAATACTTTTGCCGCAATGCCTGTCACCCGATACTTCACATTGTTAATTGTAACGGTTTTGGGAATGGTAACCTTCTTTGCCTTTTTATCCTTGGCAGACAGCTTTGTAAGCGTTACTGATGGCTTGCTTTCAGAACCATCTGATTCTGTCACCTTAAATTCCCTGCCTGTTTTCTCTTTCAGAGTTGTTCCAGCCGCAGGCACATCTGGTTTCGGTCGTGAATAGTTACAGTGCAAGGTAAAGGGAATTGAGATATTTTGACGCAAGTCTTCATCATAAGCTCCGAAAACATTTAATGTATCACCGCCACTACCAAAGCTGATTGCATTCCACTGTTCCTGTGTGCCTGTATAATATACATCTTTTAATCCGCTACAGAACCAAAATGCAAAATTCCCTATGCTCGTTACACTCGACGGGATCTCTATGCCGGTTAACCCGCTGCAGTCATAAAATGCATAATACCCTATGCTCGTTACACTCGACGGGATTTTTGTGTTTTTACAGCCCTGTATAAGAGTATTCGTCGCTTTTTTTATAATGGCATTACAGTTATCTCTGCTGTCATAGACCTCATTGCCAGATTCTACGTTTATACTTGTTAACCCGCTACAGCCAGAAAATGCAGCTTCCCCTATCTTCGTTACACTCGATGGGATCTCTATGCCGGTTAACCCGCTACAGCTAGAAAATGCATAATCCCTTATGCTCGTTACACTCGACGGGATCTCTATGCCGGTTAACCCGCTACAGCCAGAAAATGCAAAATTCCCTATGCTCGTTACACTCGACGGGATTTCTATGCTGGTTAACTCGCTACAGCCAAAAAATACTTCATTCCCTATGCTCGTTACTTTAATATCCTTAATTTTCGTGGGTATTTCTACAGCTCCCTTTGCATTATAATCACACCTTGTTATTTCCACATATTTTGTTTCATCCGGTTTCTGATAAATGCAATAGGACAGATATCCTTCTTTTCCATCCTCAACCTTTGTATCTTTCGTTTCTGCCTGATCTGCTTCCAGCTCCGGCTTTTCTGCCGTTTCCTGTTCTGCTGCTGTACCTACAGTCACGGCTGTTTCATTCTCCGAAACGGTCTCCGCAGATACCGGTACTGAACTGCAGATCACTGCTGCAGTCAATGCCATTGTCAACATTTTTTGTACGTGTCTCTTTTTCATTTGGTCCCTCCTGATCTCTTTTTATATGATACTGAAAGTATTTTAGCTTTTATCATGTATCTTCGATACATGACAGCACACGTTCGGGTGAAACTTCTTCTCCGCGAGATGCGTATCCCCTTTTTAGATAAATCTGTTTTAGTATATATTTCACCTGCAGACAAGTCAAGCCTTCTTCTATTTTCCCTCTACCTTATTTGATTTACGGGAAATTGCTTTCCTGTAAAGTAAAAAGTTTTTGACGGCAACATTCATTCATAACCACATCCGTCTGTGCATAGTATGTCCTAAGAGGTGAGGACATTGCAGGGTGCAGACGGATTTTTTAAAATATTTTCACGTTCGATCAGACAGATCTTGAAAAAAGCAAAGCTGGATTTTGAAGCACTTCAGGAAATAAGGATGCGGATCGACCGTCCGCTTATGGTTCGGCAGGGCGGCGAAGAATATTCCCTGACGGAAGAAGGGGAGCTGGTGCCATGCCGGAAGATACAGGAAGCAGGAGAAATCAGTAAGATACATTATGTAAACCGCTGTGAGCTGATGGAGACGATGGAATACATTGCCGGGTATTCACTTTATGCCTATGAGGACGAACTGCGGCAGGGATTTCTGACCATTCAGGGAGGACACCGGGTAGGGGTGGCAGGAAAGATCCTGATGGAGGAAGGAAAGATCAAGAGCATCCGCTATATTTCTTTTCTGAATATCCGACTGGCACATCAGATTGCAGGATGTGCGGACAAAGTGATGCCCTTTATTATTGAAAACGGGGAGGTGTGCCATACACTGATCATTTCACCGCCCTGCTGTGGGAAAACCACACTTTTGAGGGACGTGATCCGTCAGATTTCCAATGGAAGTGCATGGTGTCCCGGTAAAAACGTCGGGGTTGTGGACGAGCGTTCGGAAATTGGCGGTGCCTATCAGGGAGTACCGCAGAATGATCTGGGCATACGTACCGATGTCCTGGACTGCTGTCCAAAAGCAGAGGGCATGATGATGCTGATCCGTTCCATGTCACCGGAAGTGATCGCAGTGGATGAAATCGGCGATTACAGTGACAGCAAGGCGATCGAATCCGTGCTGAACTGCGGATGCCGCCTGATTGCAACCGTGCATGGAAGTTCAGTGCAGGATATTGAGAAAAAACCATTGCTCCAGAAAATGGTAAAAGAGCATGTATTTGACCGCTATATTATTCTGAGCGGCAGAAAACGGACAGGAGCGATCCAGGGCATTTTTGACGGCAGAGGAACGAAAATGTTCGGGGAGGAGGAATGTCTATGCTGAAACTGCTCGGCGCAGGACTTACGATATTGAGCTGTTCGGCGGTGGGATTTCTGATCTGTGCAAATATGAAAAAAAGAATACGCACACTGGAAGAACTCAGAAGAATGACAGTGATGCTTTCCGCCGAGATCCGCTGCGGCGGGGTTCTTTTGGAAGAATCCTTCGCCGGGATTGCCGGAAGGGTGAAACCTCCGGTACAGACGTTTCTTCTTCATTTGCAGGAAAAAATGAAAGAAGGAGAACAGGGCAGTTTTGCAGAATTATTTGGCCGGCAGGTGGAACGGGATTTTCAGGATTGCGGACTGAAAAAGTCAGATCTGGAAAGCCTGAAGCTTCTGGGGAGCAGACTTGGCTATCTGGATCTTGAACAGCAGAAAAATACACTGGAGTATTATCTGACGCAGGTTGGTGATGCCTGGACACAGGCATGGAAAGAATACCGGGAAAAAGAGAAGCTGTTCCGTTACCTGGGGATCAGCGGCGGTGTATTTCTGGTGATCATGCTTTATTGAGAAGAGGGGAGATGAAATGAGTGTCAATCTTCTGTTTAAGATCGCGGCGGTGGGGATTCTGGTCTCTGTGCTTGGGCAGGTATTAAAACACAGCGGAAGGGAAGAACAGGCATATCTGGCAAGCCTTGCCGGACTTGTGATCGTGCTTTTCTGGGTGCTGCCCTATATCAGTCAGTTGTTTGAGAGTATAAAGGAGTTGTTTGCACTGTGATCAAGATTGCGGTTCTTGGAATTGCAGGGATCTTACTCTCGCTTTTTGTAAAAGATACCAAGCCGGTTTTTGCAGTATTTATCAGCATGACGGCGTGCATGCTTGTGTTTTTCTGCTCCATTGAAAAGCTGCTGTACCTGTCAGGGATCTTACAGGAATTGCAGGGCTATGTAAATTTAAAAGATTCTTATATAAAAATCCTGCTTAAGATCATAGGTATTACCTATGTGGCAGATTTTTCGGCAAATCTGTGCAAAGATGCCGGATATGGAGCGGTTGCCGGACAGATTGAATTTTTTGGAAAAATATCAGTACTGGCGGTGGGAACACCGGTACTTCTGGCGTTGTTTGAAACCATCCAGAACTGTCTGCAATAAGGAAAGGCTTATGGGAAAACAGAAAACATATGTGGTGCTGCTTTTGTGCTTTTTTCTGCTGTCCGGTACTGCGGTATCGGCAGCATCGCGGACGGAAGATACCACGCAGGAAGACTTTTTGGAAATGAAAGATTTTAAGCTCAATGAGGTGGAACAAAGTCTGGAGGATCTGAGCGATGAGAGCGGCTTTTGCTTTACCGATGCACTGCGCAGTCTGTTAAAGGGAGAGATGCCGGTCAGTGCAGACACCCTGAAAACGCAGATTTTCTCTGCCTTGTTTTCGGAGTGGGACATACAGAAATCCATGGCAGTACGTGTGTTTTTGCTGGTGATCGTGGCGGCGCTGATCCTGAATTTTACGGATATCATGGAAAAAAACGGTGCGGCTATGATAAGCTTTTTTATCATATATATGTTGCTGGCAACACTTCTGATGAAAGCATTTTCCGGCATGAGCCAGATGACAGAACACACACTTGGAAATGTGGGCGGATTTATGAAAGCACTGATCCCATCGTATTTTGCAGCGGCTGTATTTGCCGGAAACAGCGCAGGGGGACTGGTATTTTACGAATCTGCACTTCTTTTGCTTGCACTGGTACAGTGGGTGCAGAAAAATGTACTTCTGCCGGCGGTGCAGCTTTATGTGTTATTTCTGCTGCTCAATCATCTTTCACGGGATGACCGTCTTTCGAAAATGGCAGAATTGTTATATACACTGATCGAATGGACGAGAAAAACACTTCTGGCAGCCGCCATAGGATTTCAGGTGATACAAAGTCTGATCATGCCGGCAGTGGATGACCTGAAAAATGGTACGCTGAACCGCGTGGCATCGGCGATACCCGGTGTGGGAAATGTGTTTGGAAGCGTCAGTGAGACCATCTTAGGTGCGGCTGTTCTTCTGAAAAACGCCATCGGAGTCTGCGGAATGATCGCCATTTTGCTGATCTGTCTGGCGCCTGTGTGCCGGCTTGTACTCTGCACACTGCTTTACAAAGCGATGGCGGCATTTATACAGCCGGTCGGTGATAAAAGGCTCAATGAATGTGTGGCGGCAGCGGCAGAGGGCGCTTCTTTGCTTCTGAAGATCATGCTGTCTGCCAGTATGCTGTTTTTCCTGACGATTGCCATAGTAACGGCATCGCTTGGAAAAATCTGAAAAGAGGGGAAAATGGGGAGCGTTCTTGGATGGGTAAAAAATGTGATCTGTGCACTGTGCCTGATACAGCTTGCCGAGCAGATCTTGCCGGATGACCATTATAAGAAATATATACGATTTTTTTGCGGTCTCTTGTTTCTGATCCTGCTGCTGACACCGCTTACCGACCGGGCGGGACTGACAACGTTTTTTGAAAAACAGTGGCGCACGGCACTTCTGTCGGAATCCTGGGATTCGCTGCAGATGGAACAGGAAAATCTGGATGATCTGCGAAGCAGAACGATAAGCGATGCATACAAAAAAGAGATCGAACGGCAGATCACGGAACTGGCATCCGGTGAGGGGATGGAAGCGGTGAGCGTACAGGTGCAGCCTGCAAAAGAAAATGCGGCAGAAATACAGAAGGTCACGATCCGGACACATGCGTCTGGCAGCAGCGAAAATGTGCAGCAGATGCAGGAGCAGATCCGGCAGCAGCTTTTTGACATTTATCAGATAGAAAAAGAAAAGGTAGTCTTTTTGGGGAGTTGACGGTGGCAGATGAAAGACAAAAAGGATTTTTTTGCAGTCTTCACCGGAAAAAAGGGCAGTCCCATTCTGATCGGTCTGCTGACCGGCCTGCTTCTGCTGGTGGTCGCATGGCCGGATGGGAGCAGGAAAAAAACGACGGAACAGGATGCAGTGACCGTGCAGGGCAGCAGAGCGGATACACAGCAGCAAAGTGCTGACCAGAGAGCGAAAGCACTGGAGCGCAGACTGGAAAACGTACTTTCACAGGTGCAGGGAGTCGGGAACGTAACGGTCATGATCACGCTGCGCACGCAGGGGGAAAACATTGTGGAAAAAGACAAACGAACTTCACAGAACAAAAGTACCCAGGATGCGGACAGCAGCGGAAAAAGCAGTGCGGACGCATCAGAGCAGGAAGAAAATACGGTTTATGAAAAGCGGGAAAACGGCGAAGAGCTGCCGTATGTCAAAGAAGTAAAAGAGCCGGAAGTGGCAGGTGTGATCGTTGCGGCAGAAGGCGGAGAAAATGCACAGACAGCGGCAGATATAACCGAGGCGGTCATGGCATTATTTGGAATCGAAGCGCATAAAATCAAAGTAATGAAGAAGGTTTAAGGAGGGGGAGTTGTGAAACATATGTGGAAGAAAAACCAGATCATTATCACAGCCCTGGCAGCACTTGTCGCAGTAGCCGGTTATCTCAATTATTCAGGTACAAAACTGGGAGAAAAAGCAGTGCCGACTGCGGTAAGCGAGACGGAAGCAGATCTTACGGACATGGACAGTCTGGATCAGGATATTACCCTGACAGACTCGGCAGACGGAGAAGTTTACCTTGGCAAAGAAGAAACCGCAGAAACGTCAGATCTGACGGATGCGTCCTTAAGTGAAGACGGCAGTGCTTCGACGGACACCGCTTCCGGTGAGATCACAGAGACACCGGGCGAAGCAGTACTTACCAGCAGCGGCGGAGGCAGCAGTTTTGCAGCACAGGCAAGACTGTCAAGAGAACAGGTGCGTGCCAAAAGCAAAGAAACACTTCTGGAGATCATCAACAACGAAAACGTAACAGAAGAACAGAAACAAAATGCGGTCAATGATATGACCAGACTCACCGAAACCGCAGAAAAAGAAGCCGCGGCAGAACTTTTGCTGGAATCCAAAGGATTTAACGATGCAGTGGTCAGCATCACGGACGGAACGGCAGATGTGGTGGTCAGTCAGAGCGAACTGACCGATGCCCAGCGGGCGCAGATTGAAGACATCGTAAAACGCAAGACAGAAATATCCGCAGAAAATATCGTGATCACCACCGCACAGCCGGGTGAGTGAGAGAAAAGCAGCAGTGTGCGAGAGCATGCTGCTGTTTTTCTCTCTTGCAATGAATAAACTTAGTGTGTTAATATAAAAGACAAGAACGTAGAAAGAAAAGTCAAACAGGGCAGATAGTACAACTTTGAGAACAGGAGAAAACACCGTGAGAAAAACAAAAATAAAAAGAATCGAAGAATTAAATGATAAATACCTGATCCTGAATGAAAAAGAGATGAAGTTTTTGCGGAAATGCCTCAAAAGCAGAAAACAGGATGTCCGGTGGACGGCAGCAGAAATTCTGGTTGGATGGTATACACCGGAAAATGAGCGGCTTCTTTATAATCTGACGTATGATAAAGCAGAACTGGTATGTGTTGAGGCAGCAGATGCACTCTGTATAGGAAGAACCAGGAGAAGCCTAAGCCGTCTGCGTGACCTGATGGAAGATGAAAGGACATTGGTGCGGGGATATGCAGTTGCAAGTTTTTTTCAGGTATGGGTGAACTGTTTTTCATGGAATGAAAAGAGTATGAGAGCGTATCTGTGTTTTGTAGAAACAATGGAGGCGGAAGAAAACAAGACCTGGGTAAAACTTTTCTATGAGCAAAATAAAATCCGTGTGAGAGGAAAGAAAGGATTTGAAAAACTTTTTTATATATTAGAGCATGGAAGCAATCATTACGTAAAAGCATCTGCAATTCAGATTGCGAAGGATATGAGAAGCATTTTTAATCAGGAAGAAATCAATGCCGGACTGGAAAAAGCGATTGACAGCCTGGAATATGAATATCAGAAAGAAGATATTAAAAAATATATTCAGACAAAAGAACCGATCAAGATTCTGCTGCTGGATCAGACAAACAGCGGAGTCACACAGCTTCTGGAATACATGGGAGAGGAAGAGACAGAAATGTATGTACGTTCCGCAGGACTGCATCCTTCCGGGAAGATTGAGAAGTGGGTACTGGATATCCTGCTGAAAGAAGATGATATCACACGTTACCAGTGTTCCTCTCCGATAGAAGAATTGTGTAAGTATGATTACCTCGTTCCGGTAGGAATACATCTCGATGAAAAAGCATATCCATTTCAGAGAATTTATACAGGATATCAGGATTTTGATAAAAAACAGATCAGCCGGGAAGAAGCAAAAGAGATGATATGCCAGATAGAAGCAGATCTGGAAAAGAAAAGCGAATCATTTACAGTTTCATGAAAAATGTTAGAGGAGAAAAAGCAAATGAAAGTATACGCAAAATTCAGAATTGATATTGATAAGGAAGATGAATCCATTTACACGCAGAAAGTAATAGATTTGATGCAAAAGCTGGGATGTAAGGCAGAGAAACTGTACAGTTCCATGGAAAGATATGCGTTTACCGTGGACATTGAGGAAGCCATCTACAGAGAACTTGTGGAATTACAGAAAGAAATTGACCAGGTATTTCAGTACGATGAAGATTCCGAAGAAGATGACGATGAATTACTGGATATCATAGAGCCAGATATCTGGTGTTCTTATATGCCGGAGTATACACCGGAAGAAGAGAAAAATGCGATAGGATATTATATTGATCTGGCAGGATATGAGTTTGAAGAAAATGAGAAAAAGGAATATGAAAGTCAGTGTCCGGAGTGTGAAACTTTTTTCCAGACCAGAGAATATATCTTTAAAAAGAAAAAGCAACTGGAGGATCTGAACAGAAGAAAGGCAGTATTTACCCGACCAGGACAGTTGGATATGTTTGCTACTATTCCAATGTATGAATATCTTGTAGAAAAAGGAATTTCCGAGAAGAATTTTATTCCGGCATATTACAGCGGAATTTTGAAAAAAGTTGCAGGGTATCAGTTGAGAGCAGAAAATGTACTGGAAAAAGGAGCATTTCAATGTGAAAGCTATAGGACAACAGAAGCATGCAGCAGCTGCAAAAAAGTGCGGATTCAAAAAGAACCAGACCGGGGATTTCATAATATTTATCTGGATACGGAAAAACTGGGAAACTGGGGACATATCAACGCAACATATGAATATACTTGTGGACATGCAAGAAGAATCTTGATCTATAGCCCGGAAATGAAAGAATGGCTGACAAAAGCAGACGAAAAATTGATCATGTATCCGGTATTTCCACTGGAGATGAAGGGAAAAGAGATAATAAAATCATAAACGATAGATGGGAATAGAGGGGATACCGTGATAAAAACAAAAATAAAAAG
>CAJMMS010000033.1 GCA_905214675.1 uncultured bacterium | reverse complement strand
AAAAGCCGGGGCTAATAATTCAATTATTTCAGGACATTTTCAAAAATGCTTGACAGTGTTTTTTTTATTTTTTTATGTTTCACCTTGATATCAGCACTTTTACGGTGATAAAGAACTGTTAAAGGATGACAACCGCTCGATGGAAGAGATTGCAAATGCTGTCGATTGGGACTTTTCTTTCGCTGAGATTTTACGGTATTATTTATTATTTTCTACTTGCTAAAGTAGAAAAGTATGTTTATAATCAAAGTATTAAAGTAAACAAATGAGTAAACAAATATATTGGAGAAAACACCATGGCAACTATCAGAGATTTAGCAAAACACACCGGATTCTCAGTGACTACGATTTCCCGTGTCCTGAACAATGATCCGACTTTAAACGTAACTGACAACACCAGAGTCTCCATTCTTGAAGCAGCGGATGAACTTCACTACTCGCTTCCAAAAACGAGACGTTCCCACAAACACCGCCTCGTCCATATCGCCATCGTGGAGATGATGTCCTTAAAAGAGCAGTTGGCTGATCCGTACTATCTCTACCTGAAAAATTATGTGGTACGCAACTGTATGGAGCATGACTGCAACGTATCTTATCTTTTTGAGCAGTCCGGCAAATACCAGACACTGGAAAAGACACCGCTTGACGGCATTCTGGCAATCGGCATTTTTTCCGAGCAGCAGATTGCACAGCTTCTGGAGATCAGCCCGAACATCGTATTTGTAGATTCTTCCCCGGATGAACGCCGCTTTGATTCGGTTGTCTTAAACTTCCGTCTTGGTGTGGAGCAGGCACTGGATTATCTGCTGTATAAAGGCCACCGCAAGATCGGTTTCCTGGGACCTGCTTATAAATTAGACCAGAAAAAACGCCCTGCCCTGGAGGCAAGACGCCAGTATTTTATCGATTATATGAAAAATGCCGGAATCTTCGATGAGCATCTGATCATTGATACCGGACTTTCTGCAAAAGACGGTTCTGCCCAGATCCGAAAGTGGCTGGAACAAAAAGATCATATCCCGACAGCACTTCTTGCCTACAACGAAGAGTCTGCGATCACCGCTGTCAGCAACCTGCGCGAAGTCGGACTTCGCGTTCCGGAGGATGTGTCTGTTATCAGTTTCAATGACACACCACTGTCCATCCTGACAGAGCCGCCGCTGACCAGTGTGACTGCACATCTGGAGGTCATGGGTGAGATGGCAGTAAAAATGCTGCTTGACCGTCTGGACGATCCTCATCATCTTCCTTATAAGATCGTACTGCCACCAACACTGGCTGTAAGAGACAGCGTCGTGGAAATCCCCTGTAAATAATCTAAAACGAAGAACTCCCCTAAAGTTTACCTGTACCTTTTGGGGAGTTCTTTCGTGCTGAAAAGCCTGCTTGATTTTATTCTTCTTCCAGTCTCTGGATCATTTCATAAATCGCCTGTGCAGAATTGAAGTTTTCCGGCTCCATCTCTTCAGAAGGGATTTCGATATCGTAAGCGTCTGTGATCTCTGAAATAATCGTTACAACATCCATGGAATCGATGATACCATCATCTACCAGATCTTCTCCATTTTCCCAGTCTACCTTTGGCATTGCCTCTTTTAAGATTTCTAATAATTCGTTCATATCTTTTTCTCCTTTATATTATTTACTTTTTCACGGTTGCTTTTGTTTTAGCTTTTTCAGCTTCGATCAGTTTCTTTCTCTGTAATTTTCCATTGTAAGTTCTTGGAATCTTATCAATCTGCTCAATCAGCTTTGGTACTTTATAAGCTTCCAGTTTGTCCTGTAAGAACTGGTAAATCGCATTTTCATCAAATGCTGCGTCCTTCTCCAGTTCTACAAAAAGCTTCGGCTCTGCTCCAAGGATCGGATGTGGTACCGGAATGCATGCACAGTCCGCGATTCCATCCATACGACCTGCAATCTCCTCGATCTCATCCGGTGCAATCTTATTGCCGCCGGTGATGATGACATCATCTTTTCTGCCCAGCATGTAGATCAGACCGTCCTCACCTGTATAGGCAAGATCTTTCGTACAGATATAACCATCACGCATAATCTCTGCATTCAGTCCCGGCTCCTGATAATAGCCTTTCATATTCATACCGCCGCGGCAGGCAAGAAATCCAGGTGTCTCTTCCGTTGCTTCGACTGCATTTCCCTGCTCATCAAAGAATACAAACTCTGCATGACATGCCGGCTTGCCGATGCAGTTCTTCTTATCAGGCATTGCATTGAAATCCAGGATACAGGAACATCCTGACTCGGTTGTTCCATAAAAATTGTAAAGTCTGGTATGTGGAAGCAGCTTCCGCAGATGCTCTTTGTCCTGGTTTGGAATCGGTGCAGAGCCAAGCTGTACATAATCAAGCTGGTCTGCATAATCCCCCAATTTGTCTCCGCTGAGTTTGAAAAGTGCTGCCAGTGCAGCCGGAACCAGATCGATCGCTGTCACATGGTATTTCTCTATACAGTTAAACAGCTTTTTTGTAAAGATCACACCATCCAGAAGAATCACCGTACCGCCATTTAAAATATTAGAATAATAACGGCGCAGTCCATGTGAATGACTGAGGGGAACCGGAATCAATTCCACACTGTCTTTTTTCATCTCTACCGAATCGATGACATTTTCTGCTACCGCGATCACACTCGCATGTGTCAGCTCGATTCCTTTTGATTTTCCGGTTGTTCCCGTCGTAAAGAGAATCTCTGCCGTATCTTCCGGCTGTGGGAATGCAGCTACTTTTTCTTCTTTCTCTTCGCTTTTGTAAGACAAAACTTCCTTTATGTTCTCATAATGGCATGGAATATCGCCCGTTTTGGCTGCAATATAACATTTTGCCTGTACCGCCTCTATAATTTCCAGAATGCGGCTGTCTGCCGCGTTTTTTTCAATCGGAACAAAAACAGCTCCAAGAAGCTGGATTGCCAGCTGACTGATCACCATCGCTGCATTCTGAGAATTTCTTACTACTACTTTATCACCGGCTTCTACGCCGATTTCTTTCAAGTACTCTGCATAGCCGCATACGTGCTTCCATGCTTCCAGATAAGAAAATTCTGATTTTCCATCTGCAAGTGCCAGTTTATCCGGCTGTGTCTTTGCATACCCTGCCAGTGCTTCCACAATCGATCCTGCCATGAATGCTTCCTTCTTTCCGTTTATTTGATATCTGTTTCGCTTTCTGTTTCTATTTCTGATTCTGTTGTCTGTGCTCCCGCTTCAACCGTTCCGGCACTGCTGCCCTGTGCTGTCTCCGGCTGTGTCTGCGGATTCGCCAGAGCCTCCAGCCTCGCTGCAAGCTTTCCTTTCGCCTTTTCATCTGCCGCGATCTGTTCTTCCGATGCCTGCTCCCAGCTCTGTACGATCTTCTTCGGATGTTCGGAAGAAATATCATAATGCTCCGCAATATAATCACCAAGCCAGGTGGTAAATTTCTCTGCGCCGGCTACGTTTGTGTGCTTGTCGTTGTAAAAATCGGTGCCATAGTCCAGTCCAATCTCTTTCACATGCTGATTGCCATCCAGATACGGGAAACCTGCTTCTTCAATAATACGTTTTACGTAATTTCCCATCTGCTGTTCTTCTTCTGTTGCCTGCCACGGTGTCGCTACAAAGAGAACATTCAGATTCTCTTTTTTGCATTTTTCCAGCAGCGAACGCAACTCTTTTTCATAAGATTCCAGAATTGGCTTTTCTGCTGTAACCTGACTGACATCCAGATATTGAAGCGGTGTCACCCGGCTGATCGCCCGCCATCCTTTCATCGCATCCTTTTTTTCGTTGGTCAGATATTCCAGGGAATCTTCCGTATAATTCTCCCAGTTTCCATGATACTGGATCAGATCCAGATAGTACGGCAGACGGTTTTCCCAGCCTTTTACCATCTTGTTGATCGCAGCAACACGGTTCCGGGAATACTTCATATTGTCGGTAATGATCCGGATACGGTTCTCTTTGACTTCGTTCTGGTCGAGATATCTTCGCGTCTCTATGATATAGAGCTGCGGTGACTGCGTTTTTTCTGTCTCATCGATCAGATTTTCCATCAGTGCCACCGGCTGCGAAGCCGTTGCCAGCATAAAAGAGGTATATCCCTGCTGTTCCCACAACAGCGGTGCATTTACATAACGGTACAATGCACTGCTTCCCAGTCCGACAATATCCAGACTCTCATCTTCTTCAGCATAAAAGCCGGTCAGCTTGGTACGGAAGAAATCGCGGTCCAGCGGGCGCAGCACATAAGTCGCCGTCAACAGCATAACAAGGGCGATCATCAGAAAAACGATCGTACTGAAAAGATTTTTGAATCGCTTTAATTTTTTCATCTGATATGTACCTCCCTAAAATTTCTCATAAATAAATGCAGAAGGATCATATCCAGGTCCATACATGCCAAAAATCACAACCGCCATCAAAAGTGCATAGATCAGTACCCAGCGAAATACCAGATTCTGCTTTTTCAGCGCTTCGAGTACATCCATCTTTTCCTGAAGCATGCTGACGATAAACAGCACAAAAACCGAAACTGCCACAACCGTCATATTCGCCTGATTCAGTCCGTATTTAAAGAGCTTGCCATTTGTAATACGCCAGATACCCGTATCGGCAAAAGTCCGTTTCAGAATACTGATGGCAGCCCCGAAATCATCTGCCCGGAAAAATACACGTCCAAGACAGCACAAAAGGAACGTCCTTGTCATCTGGAACAGGCGGAAGCTGAAACAGTCTGTCTTAATGTGTAACTTCTGTACCAGTCTTTCATTGTATGGAGTAAAGATCATGCTCAGCATGATAAGAAGCCCGTGGAAGAGTCCCCAGGTCACGTATTTCCAGTCCGGTCCATGCCAGATACCGGTCAGAAGCCATACCGCCAGGATCGGTATGGAAGAAGAAACGATTCTTCCGACTTCATTGCCAAAACGTTTTCTTGCCTTTTTATTCAGGTCCAGTGAGAATTTGGAAATGGAAATCGGATAAAAGACGTAATCCTTAAACCAGTTTCCAAGCGTTACATGCCAGCGTCTCCAGAATTCCGGCATCGTTTTTGAAAAATATGGACGCAAAAAATTCGGTGCCAGACGGATACCAAACAGTCTGGCTGTTCCCGAAGCAATGTCCATGCAGCCGGAAAAATCTGCATAGATCTGTATGGAAAATGCTGCGGTTGCCACCAGGAAGATCACACCGGTATACATCGTGTAATTTCCGTAAATCTGCTCCACAAAAGTTCCCAGTCTTTCTGCGAGGATCAGTTTTTTGGCAAATCCCCACAAGATCAGGATACATCCATCCCTTAAATTGTCATATTCAAATTTGTGTTCTTCATACAGTTGTGTTCCCAGATCAGCGTAGCGCGGGATCGGACCTTGTACCACACTTGGAAAGAAGGATATGTAAAGCAGATATTTGAGGAAGTTTCTCTGCGGCTCCACTTTTCCCTTATAAACATCGATCATATACGATAAAATCTGGAAAGTAAAAAAGGAAATTCCCAGCGGCATAATCAGTCGGAAAAGCTGTGTTCCGTGACCAATTCCCAAAAGATCCAGAATCGAATACGCGCTTCCAAGAAGGAAGTTTGTATATTTAAACACGATCAGAATACCAATGTTTAAGATCAGTCCTCGTATAAGAATACGTTTTCTCTGTTGCTTATTTTCTTCTTTTAGCTGTTTGATCTGTTTGCGATCCAGATCTCCCTGCTTTTTCTTTTCTTTAAATGCCGCATGCAGATCTCCCATTTTGTTTGCTGCAGCATAGGAAACCGCAACAGCCAGAAGCAGGACCAGGAACTGATCCCAGCCGGCTGCCAGATAAAACAGAATATTTGCGACAAGCAGTACATACATGCGGTATTTTGGCCGAATGATATAATAGACGAAAAATACTGCTGCAAGAAAAAGCAGATAGGTAGATGATGTGTACGACATAGTTTTCTCCTGTTATGTATCCTGATGCAGTGCTTTGTTGAACATATCCCACATTTTACCGTAACCTTCGGAAGCCGGTGTCACCGGTTTCGGGATCGTATTTGGTACATCCATCTTGATCCCGCCCTGTTTTGCCATAACAAGAATCCTTGTTCCAAGACAGACTGCCTCCTGAATATTATGTGTAATAAAGATTACCGTTACCTTTTCTTTCTGATGCAGCCGCATCAGTTCTTCCTGTAATCGGTTTCTGGTCATAGCATCCAGACTGGCAAACGGCTCATCCATCAGAATGATCTGCGGTTTAACTGCCAGTGCTTTTGCGATCGCCACCCTCTGCTTCATACCGCCGGAAAGCTGATGCGGATACTGTGTCCGGCAGGAAAGCAGATCGACTTTTTCCAGACACTCATCCGAAATCTGACGCAGTTTCTCTTTATCTTTCATGCCCTGTATCTTCAGTGGATACTGCACATTTTTTTCTACTGTTTTCCATGGAAGGAGCTGATTAAAATCCTGAAATACCATAACACGGTCAATGCCAGGTCCTTTGATCGGCTCTCCGTTTACCCTGATCGTACCTTCAAACTGTTCAAAACCTCCGATGCAGCGCAGAAACGTTGTCTTGCCGCATCCGGATGGTCCGAGGATGCATACAAATTCTCCCGGATACATGGTAAAATCGACATTTTTGAGAATTTCGCTGTTTTCGCCTTTTCCTACATTGTCATAATAAACCTTTGTAAGGTTCTGCACTTCCAGAACGGGAGTTTTCCCTTTTTGCTCCTGTGTCATCTGCTCATCCCCCATTTCTTAAGTGTCAGTTTCTCGATTGTATGGAATACACCATACTCTACTACAATACCGATCAGGATGATCACCAGCAGTGCCGCGAAGACTCCTGCGATATCTACGTTGGTTCGCTTCATAAAAATAAACCATCCGATACCAGCTCCGGAACTGGTCGTTCCAAAGATCATCTCTGCACTGATCAGACCACGCCATGCACGTGCCCATCCGGTACGGATACCGGAAAGGATATAGGAAAACGATGCCGGAATATAAATACCGGTTACCAGTGACAGTCGGTTCAGTCCCATATTCTGACCGGATTCTATGTAAATACGCGGAACTGCACGAAATCCATCCATAATACTTCTGGACATTGGCCAGATAATGGAATGTACCACAATCAGGATAATGGTTCCTTCTCCGATTCCCATCCACAGAATAGCCAGTGGCAACAGTGCAACACCTGGAATCAGGTCACACAGCGAAACGATCATATGATAAATCGAATATACTGTCTTGCTCATAATCGAAAGACCGGACATGATAAATGCCAGTACAATACCTATAAACAGTCCTTTTGCGATCAGGCTCATGGAATAAAGCGTCATCTTGCCCAAACCATCCTGTGAAAATCCTTTCGCCAGAGAATTTAAAATTTTTCCCGGAGATGGAAACATCAATTCCGGAAATGTTCCCATCTGATATACGATCTGCCATACAGCTAAAAAAACAATAATAAATATAATCTGATTCCTTAAGCTCTTCATCGTCATTCCCTTTTCGTTATCTTGCTGACTCTGTTGTAATTGCTTCAAAAGATTCAGGTGCTTTGTCTACAAAATCATTTTCTGCCATAAATTCTGCCATATCCATCACACCTGGCAGCTTCATATCATATACACAGCCTGGATCCTGCATCCAGTCAAGCATCGTTTCTGCAGATACATCTTCTTTCTGACACAGCAATGCGGCTGCTTCCTCCTGATTGTTGTTCAGATAATCCATCGCTTCCTGCGTAGCATCCACGATCGCCTGATAAACCTCCGGTTGATTCGTGTAAAGATCATCCGATACCAGACCTACGATAAATGCGTTGCCGTCAGGCCATACACTGTCAAGACTTTCTGCTTCCTGGATACCGTCCTGCTCTTTTGCCTTGAAAATATAAGGAGCCGTTGTAAGCTGACATGCCACACTGCCGGACAGCAGTGCTGTCATACCATCCGGGTGAGACATGGCTACCAGATTGTTATCCAGTGCATGTGCATCTCCCAGTTCTGCTTTTGCAAGCATCGCCAGAAAAATATGCTGGATGCTTCCGATATTGACGACTGAAATCTTCTTGTCTTCCGTAATATCTTTTAAAGATTTGATGCTGCTGTCATTGGTCAGCAGTTCGTTTGGCTGAGCTGCAATCGTTCCATACATTTTATATGGTATGCCCGCGGTTACTCCGGTAATAAACGGTGCAATCCCCATACAGGCAACATCAATATCCCCAGATGCCATTCCTTCATTGATTGCAGATCCGGAGTTCAGACTCACCCATTCTACCTTGACATCTCCATCATAATTCTTTTCGATCAATCCCTGTTCCTGCATCACAGTCAATGGTGCATAGGCAAGTCCGTACTGATATGCCACCTTGATAACCGGTGTTCCATCCGTTCCTTCTGCCTGCTGTCCTTTGGCTCCGCATGCCGTTGTTCCGACCACCAGAGCTGCCGTCAATAATAAGGCAGCCGCTTTTTTTATCTGTTTTTTCATAGCGTATCCTTTCTTTGTTCTCTTTATTTTTCAGGCCGAACGCACGTAAGATTCCACGCACGCCGATCATGGCGCAGTCCCGTTTACTATGTTATTATAAACATCTTTAGATATTATTATGGAATTGTGATATAATTGTGACATTTTAATTACATTTATTAACTTTTTCATTGGAATACACAACTTCTTTTCATAAAGAAATCCCCAAAGCCACTCAGACTTCAGGGATTCTTTTTTTCTGTTCCTGTTTATGCTTTTGCTGCTGCCTTTGCTTTGGCTTTCTCACCCAGAAAATCAAGGGATGTCTTGCAGATTACTTTATCAAAAATAATGAACATGGCAGGCAGGATGAAAATAACACATGCCATACTGATCAGAGCACCTCTTGACAGCAGAGTACAGATTGCACCGATCATATCTACTTTTGAATACCATGCCACACCAAAAGTTGCTGCAAAGAAGCTGAATCCACTGGTCATAATAGACAATGCGCAGGCTTTGTGTGCATTCATGACAGCTTCTTTCTTGCCAAATCCTTTTCTTCTTTCTTTCTGATAACGGCTCGTCATCAGGATTGCATAATCGACTGTCGCACCAAGCTGAATAGTTCCAACTACGATACTTGCCACAAATGGAAGTTCGATTCCCTGGAAGAACGGGATTGCCATGTTGACATTGATAGCAAACTCAATTACCGCTACCAGAATGATCGGAACGGAAATGGATTTGAATACCAGCATGATGATGATAAAGATTGCCGCTACGGAAGCAACGTTTACATTTACCAGATCGACATCTGTTACGTCCTGAAGGTCTTTCATCAGCGGTGCTTCACCAATGACCATTCCATCGGAATCATACTTCTTGACCAGATCGTTGATCGCTGCGATCTGACTGTTGGATTCGTCTGTTGCCGAACTGTACTCAGAGCAGACAAATACCAGTTCCTGGTCATCACTTTGCAGCATCTCTTTTACATCCTTTGGTATCATAGATGTTGGCACATTTGCACCAAATACACTGTTCAGTCCAAATGCCCATTTTACGCCGTCTACATTTTCAATATCTTTCATCAGTGTGGTTTTATCAGAATTTGCGATATTCTTATCCATCATGATGATATGCATGGTGCTCATATTAAAGGTATCTTTCAGCTTTTTATTTGCCACATTGGAATCCAGGCTTGCCGGAAGGGATTCATCAATGTTGTAATAAATCTTCGTATGATTGTTTCCATAAACAGCCGGAAGCAGTCCGATACAGAAGATTGCCAGCCAGATTTTATAATGTTTGATAATAAAAGCAGACAGTCTATTTGTATTTTTAATCAGCGGTTTATGTTTGGTCTTTTCGATCAGCGGATCAAAGATCAGGATGATCGCCGGAAGCAGTGTTACACAGCAGATTACACCGATGATAACACCTTTTGCCATTACAATACCAAGGTTTTTACCAAGTGCAAAGGTCATCAGACACAGTGCGGCAAAACCGGCTACGGTTGTGATGGAACTGGAAACGATGGATTTGAAGGTATTGGATATTGCATGCCCCATCGCCCGGTTCTTTTCTCCTGGGAATCTTTTTTTATTCTCTTCGAAACTGTCTAACAGGAAGATGGAGTAGTCCATCGTAACACCAAGCTGCAAGATTGCTACCAGTGCCTGTGTCAGATAAGAAATCTCACCCAGAAAAATATTTGTTCCCATATTATATAAGATTGATATTCCGATACAAAGCAGAAACAGGATCGGTACAACAAAGGATGTTCCGGTAAGTTCCAGTACGATGAAAGAAAACAGTGCTGCGATTGCCACATAAATCGGAAGTTCCTGCAGACACAGGTTCTTAATATCGGTTACAACACCGGACATACCACTGATAAAGCACTGTTTGTCAACAATCGCACGCATATTTGTGACCGCTTCCATCGCCTCATCAGAAGATGTTGTATTATCAAACAGTACCAGCATCATCGTCGAGTCGTCTGCAAAGAAAATATCTTTCAGATCTTTTGGCATCATGCTAGATGGTACACTGATATCTGCAATATCATCATACCAGAGTACTTTTTTGACATGCTCGATCTCTGCAAACTGATTTTTCAGTTTCTGTACATCTTTCATCGGCATATCTTCCACAACAACCATGGAAAATGCGCCTGTACCAAATTCATCCACCATCATATCCTGACCTTTAACCGTCTCAAGTGACTCTGGAAGGTAACTTAAAATATCATAGTTAATTCTTGTTTTTATGGTTCCTATAACAGATGGGATCAGAAGCAAAATTCCAATCAGTACGATCAGTACGCGATGTTTTGCAATCCATTTTCCTGTCTTGACCATGTTTGTCATCTCCTATCTTTCCTTATATTTTTATGCTGCGAAAACAGCATATAAGCAACTTTATTCCACCGGCTGTTCTTTCTGCGCCTTAATCGCCTCCAGTGATGTCAGCAATGCATGATCTGCTGCCAGCATTGCAAAATCCAGCAGATATTCTGCCATCAGTATTTTGTTTTCCGCAGAAAGTTCTGATATCTGCTCTTCTGCAAAGCTGATACCAAGCTGCTGCTGTACCTCCTGGATCACCTGATCTACACGCTCATATGCCTCTGATATTCTTCCAACCAGCTTTGCTTTGCTGTATTTCATTTTGTTATGCAGATTTTCCCTGTTTTCCCGGCACTCATTTCGCAGCACCCGTATATCTTCTGCAAGCTGCTCCGGTGAATCCTTTTCCCCCTGTTCAACACGGCTGTGGATCTGTCCGATAGCCTTATCCATTTCATACAATTTTACTGAAAATATATCATTTGTCATATGCACACCTCTTTTCCTTTTTCGTTTTTCTTCGTTCTGAATAGCCATCGCTTAATATAATAGCAAAAATCCCCAAAGCTGATATAGACAAAATATCCGCAGTGTAAAATAACTTTACACTGCGGATATTTTATAAACTGTCATCCTTTTTTGATACCATAACACTCTTGCCCATTAGCAGAAGGTAAATCTGATGAACTATATAATTGATATTCTCCGTATCCTGTTTTGTCCATTCCCGAAGCAGTCCCATAACAGCCTGGCAATGATAATGCAGGATAAACTGTCTGTCTTTTTCGGAATATCCTTCATACCAGTTCTGAAGATCCACCACTTTTTGAAACAGATCATAGAAAAACTGCTCCAGCAGTCTGCCGATCTCGTCTCCGTAACTGGACTGTATGCCACGGATGGCATACGGCTGAAGCTGTACCGCCAGGGAAAAGAAATGGCGGATTCCTTTCTCAATGTCCTGCTCTGCAATGCACTCTTCCAGAATCACATCAACTTCCTGGTACAAAACCCAGTGGATCAGATCTGGAATGTCCTCAAAATGATAATAAAATGCCTGCCTGGTAATGTGACATTCTTCCACAATATCTTTCACCGTCAGTTTTTTCACTCTTTTTTCAAACAAAAGACTGCTCGCTGCCTCTGCAATCGTTTTTTTCATATCTATAGCCATCGTTTATCTACTCCTGTTCAAATCAAGTCCCCTTGTCCTGACATCCAATATCAGGACACAAGATGCCATACGGCATCATCATATGCGAAAAAGCTGTTCTCTGTCAAGCAAAAGAACGGAAAATTCTTATAAACCAATCATAAAAAAGACCCCGAAGCAGAACTTTGCCTGCCCCGGGGTATAAAATTTCTGTCTTTTAGTAGAACTGATGCGCTCCGATCTTCGTTCCTCTTCCGGAACCGGTATTGAAATAGAGTGCGCCACCTACCGGATTTTCTCCATTTAAAGCTGCCTGTGCTGCTTCTACGCAGGCACTTGGTACACCATTTGCCAATGCACTTGCCAGTGCGCCACTGGATGCTGGCGTAAACTGTCCGCTCTGATAAATAACATCATGGATATTATTCGGGAAAGAACTGCTTGCCACACGGTTCAGTACAACCGCTCCGACTGCCACCTTACCTTCACGGCTCTGGTTTCCTGCCTCACAGTAAATGATCGCTGCCAGCAGATTCAGATCATCTGCATTTGCAGTTGTAACCGTCTCTTCTGTCTGAGCAGAATCCGGTGCATCGGAAACCTCTCCTGCCTCCGGCTCTGCTGTCGGTGCTTCCGTCTCAGGCTGTGTATAGTCTGTATCATTTCCTGTACTTCCGGTTGTCTGCTCCTCTGTATAACCATAGTTGGTATATGCATCTTCGCTGTATGTATTTTCTGTGTAAGAAGTATCTTCCTGCGTACTGTCCGTATAACTATCTTCCGTACTGTAATCTTCTGTATAAGAAGCATTCCAGTCCGTTGCTTCTGTGCCATCCGTTGTAGTGCTTTCGCTATACGTGTTATCATAGTCTGTCGTATCATCTGCCGAAACATAAGAACTATTATCACTTTGTGTCTGCAGGGAAATTGCACGATCTGTAATGATGGTCTCCTGTACATCTTCTGCCGGAACATATGCTATTGTCGCATCATCCATCTGCACCTGATACCAGTCACCTTCCTCTGAGATGATCGTATATTCGCTTCCGTTATCTGCGGTATTTAATACATCTGCTGCCGCGTCCGGTGATGCAAAAAGATTGACACCATCCCAGTTTACTTTGACACCCTGTGCACCATATACACTTGCAAGATACTCTGCATCGGATCCATATGCCAGATAATCATTCTTAATATAACCTTCTACGCCATTTGAAATAATATGGGACCATTCTGCCCCTTTTTCAATCAGGTCTGCCGAAGCACCCTTTGGCAGATATCCTATAATCTCACTGTCAGAGGACGCATACGCACGAATGTTTACCTGTGTGTCCACATCTGCTACTGCCCGGTAAGACCATACACTGTTTTCTATATCATCGCCTGTAGACGGTGCTGCAAATACAACGGTAGATGACAATACTGTAAGTGCAAATACAGACGCACCTCCGCAAATCACCGTTTTCATCTTTTTATTCATGAAAAACCTCCTGAATTGTGAATGCTACATTTAGCAAAAATGAAGCTTCTCTTTCATTTATTACGAATTTATTAACTTTTGTTACGTTTGTATCATATAGCAATTACAGTATTTTGTCAACCTTTTTTTCACAATCCACTGGCAATCTGCCAAAATTCAAGAATATCTCCGGCTTATTTTTTAAAGTTGAAACAAGTATTTCAAAAAGAAATCGGCATCATAAAGAGCCGACAGTACCGGACTTTCTTTTATCATCCCAAGGAGCTGCCCCCCAAACTCTGTATTCATAAAAACAGTGACGGCTACAAAGAAAATCCATACAATTCCTATTCCTTTTGCAAGTCCCAGAAACAATCCCGCTGTTCTGTTGGCTGTACTTAAAACCGGAAGTCTTGCGATCCGGTTCAGTGCTCCCGCCACTACCCGCAGTAAAATATTGGTCACACTGAAAACAATCATATAAATGATCATATTCAGAAACAGATCCGTCAGATATCTGGACAAATATTCAGAAAATGTCTTTACTGCCAGGTTTTCATAAGTATAACTGTTGTTTTGGTCCAAAAGCTGTGTTTGCAGGCTCTGCGGCAATGGCAGTGCTTTTATGATCCTGGACTGGTCATTACGCGGCACTTCACCACTTTCTGTTCTGCTTTTTCCCTCTGTCACAGACTGGATCGCTTCTTCGATCATTTTTTCACATGGTGTCTCTATAAGCTGATATACCGGTGTTTCTTTTTTCACAAATGCACTGATATATGGTGTTGCCTGATAGACCAGGATCCCGGATACAACAAAAAACATCAGGGCTGTCAATGTTCTGACAAGCCCCTTACGATAACCATCGATTGCAAAAACCAGAAGCAGCAATAAAATAATAATAGTAAGTAAATTCATACGTTCCCTTCTTCTATCCCAGGCGGACCAGATCCGCGCTGTCCTCTGTGATAACCATATATTTCCGAAATCCCCGCACATCCAGAACATTCTGGATCGGTTTTCGGTATTTCCCCTGAAACTTTTTCTGCCCATTCAACTTGTAGACAGCAAACTCTTTTTCATTAAACATCACAATCTTATCTTTTTGTAAAGTAATATTGTTATACTGCAGGTCAAAATATTTCTGCATGGTATTTTTACCGCCTGTATTATAAACTTTCATCTGATATTTGTGCCCGGAATCTCCGCCGTCAAACACAAATCCAATGCGATTTCCATCATAAAATGTACTTAAAATCTCCTGTTCAAAAGAAACTGTCTTTTTTTCTTTCGGAGCCTGACTTCCCGAAAATACGGTAAATCCATCCGTTCGCACCGCTACAGCTGTACTGTTATCACAGAAGAAGATCTCCGGTGCCAGCACATTGTCAGCATCCAGTTCACCAACCTGATTGTTCAGCTCCATCTGTCCGGCAGAGCCAAAATTATAAAACGCAATATGGGTACTGATCTTATTTCCAAGCACCCGCATATAGGAAACGGCCATTTTCAGTCCGTCCGGCGACAGATCCATGTCCAGCGGATAGCCAAAATCATCAATCGTTGTCCTGTTTTCTGCGATCAGCGTTCCTGCCGCGTCATAAAAATTAACCCAGGTTACCTCTTCATCTTCCAGAATAACCGCAACCACACCCTGGCTGGCTACTCTCGCTTTCTGTATCGGAAGCCTGGTCTGAAATTCTCCAGCCAGTCCATCTTCTTTGTATACATAAATCTGTGTTCCCTGCTGATCTGCGATCACGGCTGTCGTTCCGCAGACATCTACAAACGGTGCCTGCATGCTGAATGTACTGCTCCAAAGCACCTGGGATTTGCTGTCTACACAGGCCACACCATCGGAACTGTATTTCAGAAAATAATCTCCAAACTCCAGATATTTCGTGCCGCTGACATCATTTTTTTCCACACGGTCTGCCGTAATATAGGTACTTCCTGTATGAAAAAACAAAAATGCACCCAAACCAAACAACACGATGCAAAGTATACCCATTGCCAGGATATTTCTGTTTTTTACCAGGTGTTCATGTTTTTTTATCTTTGTCCAGAAGTCTTCCTTTTCCTGTGGATCTGGTGTCATTTCAAAAGTTTCGATCCGGATATCCGGATCTTCTTGTGCTTCCTCAAAAAGAATCTGCTCTTCATCTTCTTTTTTCTTAAAGAATTTTTTTAATTTTAGTTTCATTCTTATTTTCCCGACCTTATTCTCATGTGCTGACTTTTTCCTGATGCAACGGTGTTATTATAATTTAAAAGGCATGGTATCGTCAACCATGCCTTTTTTTACCGGTCTGAATCAGGAGTTTGACCGGTGAATATCGAAAAAACTACCTGGTATTTCTGCTTCTTACCATTCCTTTCCTGAATACTTCATCTCATAGAATATCTGATGAGCTCCTTTTCGATCAAAGTAGCATACAAAATATCCTTTCATATACGACACACTCTGATTTCCTGTTATTACTTTCGTGTTTTTATCGTTTGCACGAACCATGACTGTCGCATGGACACCATCATAACCATCCGGCTTTTCTGCATATCCGGCAGCGATGTCTGCTGTTCCTGTATCGGTAGCTGTCCTGGCATTTGCTATATAATTGTCTTTTGCTGCACAACAGGTGCTTCTCCAGATTCCGGCAATATGTCCGGCATACTCGCATCCGCCATAAACCGATACTCCATCCAGCGTATTTTCAGAAATCACGCTGAAATTATTTTCTCCAATGATACCGCCTGCGGTGTATGCGCTGCCCACACTGGTATTCAGGACCTGACATTGCGAAATGGTGCTTTCGTATTGATATCCATTCTCGTTCTCTTGCTTTTGTTCCTCATCTCTTCCTGCGATTCCGCCCACATACAGTCTGCCGATCGTTTGAACATCTGATCTTGTTGTAATGCTGCCGATTTTTCCATTTTCCAGGATTCCTCCCTGAATTTTTCCGGAACTGCTTCCTGCAAAGCCTCCAAGATAAACCGTCTGTGTGGTATCCCGGATATGATCTGACAGCACACCAACCGCTGCATTGTGCATTTTGCCATCGAAAAGAACAGCTCTTGCATCATTCGCCCCTGTGATTCCGCCAACGTATGCCTGTTTTCTTCCTCCTTTTGCAGCTTCCTGATCATTCCATACGATGTCAGTGTCGTGTATTTCACAGTTTGTAATATGTCCGTAGTTATATCCTGCAAAACCGCCAAAATATTCTGCACTGCCCTCAATACGAGATCTGATGATTTCATTAAAACTGATTCTGTGCATTTTCCTCTGCAAGGTCATATGTGATCGTATACGTAATCGGCTCGCACTTCAATTTATATGTAACATCTGTTTCGCCCATAACGACATTCGTTCCATCCACAAGCTTCTGCTCCGGATCTGTAATATCATACCATCCAAGGATCTGATAACCGGTTCTCTTTATATACTTTAATGACGGGAGGCGGAGCGTTTTGCCATAATAGTAATCGCCTTCCGGGGTATAATAAGTTCCTGCCGCTACCGAAGCTCCGGAGAGATCATAGTTCAGCCTGCTTCTTTTTAATGCATAATCCACATATACGGCGGTAGAACCATCTCCTGCAATTTCAACGATCTGTGTCACAGGTTTGATATAGCCTGTGCCGAACTCATCTTCATATCCTGCTCCTACCTCCGGTGAAACCGAAAGAATCTTTCCTGCCAGCTCCATTTTTCCTTTGCTGTAAACAACAGTATAGCTTCCATCCAGTTTTTGCTTGCGATATATAATCTGGTAGTTTACTTCTTCTGCATCCCACTGTGCCTGATAAATGGTATTGCCTGCCGGCATAGTAGCTGCCACATTCTGAAAACTTCCGCGATATCCGGCTCTTGTCAGCTCCGGGGCTGTAATCGGGGCACCATATTTTACCATGCCCTGCGTATAGCCTTCTCCTGAGAGCTGCCCTGCACCTGCATCCCAGATCAGATTGTATTCCTTTCTCTAATACTGATACTGGCATACCGCAGTCCCATCATCCAGAACCTCCACTTCTTTTGCTTCCGGTGTTACAAAGCCGCTGAATTCCATTGGTTCTGGTTTGATCCTGGTATTTACAGTACCGTAAACAGTTTCAGAAGAAGCAAGTGTATAACCTTTACCATCCAGATTTTCCGTATAGTACTCTACCTTAACAGCTCGTGAATCCGTTTCTTTATACTGTGCTGTGGCAACGATATCATGTGCGGGCATATACTCTGGTATCTCAACATCCCATCCGATAAATTCATATTTATCTTTTGTCGGTATGATGTTTGTATCTAATTGCATAGATATATTTCCCTGATACAATACCTCCGCTGACATACTGTCTTTTCCATTGTATTGTCCGCCATTAAAATCAAGTGTTATGTTATAGCTGTCTCTTTTGTAGGAAATTTTTACTACTGTAGAGCCTTCATAACCAAATTCTTTACCATTTGCCTCTTCACCTGTTTTTATGATCTGTTGCTCTGTTTTTCCCGGTATAAACTCGTAATCTTTATTTAAAATTCCGGCTGTAAAATGTTGCATTTCATATTCCGGCACCTGGGTCTGTTTTCCCAGTTTTCCATACATCTCCGTAACACTTGAACGGTACATGGATGTTTCATCCTGAATCTCATAGATTACATAATACGGAACCATGTCATTTGTCATGGTGACTTCTTCCCACTGTGCATAAAGTAGTTGGTAATAATAATTATAGCGTTTTTCGTATTCATCAAGCGGTTTTTTTGCTACTTCATCGCCTGGATTATAGGAAGTACCGCTTCCATCCTCCATGGTATTCCAGTTCTTAAAGCGATAATAGGTTGTCGTACCATCCTTATTTGTATCAGGAGACTTCATCTGGGTGTTAAAAGGTGCCTCAAATGGCTCATCATAACTATAATTTATCGTCTGTGACCAGTCATCAAACTGGATTGTAACTGTTACGTAATTCCATACTGCAGTATAAGTGATATCCTGTGTTCCCATTGTCGTACTGCCTTTAACAAACATTTTTCCATCCGACCATCCCTGCAGTACCTGGCCATTTACCGGTTCAGTGACATCCGGCATACCGATCCGTTCACCCTCAGCCAAAAGCTGCTTTTGTGTTTTCAGACCATTTCCATAATCAAATGTTACCAGATGGTATGCACCTTTTCGGTAATATCTTCTGAAAACAGTACTTCCATCTGCTTTGATTTTTGCAGAGAATATGGATGCTTCGTTCGTCGGATCAAAAGCATATCCCGGAATGGCATACTCCTCTTTCTCTACGGATACTGTTTCATCTGTCTTGCCCTGTTTTTTGTAAGGGTAGTGTCAAAAACTACCTGTTTTTTTGTTCTAAAATCTTTTAAAAACCTTGAT
>CAJMMS010000032.1 GCA_905214675.1 uncultured bacterium | reverse complement strand
ATCAAGGTTTTTAAAAGATTTTAGAACAAAAAAACAGGTAGTTTTTGACACTACCACTAAAAGCAAGAGAGGTGGACAAATGAAAGCAATCAGAAAAACAAAAGTTACCTATATTATTTTATTTTTGGCGGCACTGGTACTGTTTCTTGCGGTAAAACCAGGCGCAGTGACTTATGCAGCAGCAAAGAAAAATGGTCTGAAGAATTATAAGACCATCACAGCAGAAAAATCACAGAAGATCAAAGGCATGGTCTACTCTATGGAGAAAAGCGGCGATGGCTATACGGTGATCGCGGAGAAAAATGGTGACCGGAAAACGATTCTTTCCTACTGTGACAGTCCGGCGGTTACGACAAACGGGAAATACCTGTATTATGCAACCGGTGAATTTCAGACGATGTCAAACTATCCAATCTACAGCAATGTGGAGATTTATCAGTACAACATCAATACCAGGAAACAGAAAAAGATCATGCAGCGAAAAGACGCCGGACTGATGATGGTGCCGTTTGCAAGTGACGGAACCTATGTATATGCCGGAAACGCAACGCAGTATGGCAGTGTATATGGCAATCTTACCGTGATCAATGCCAAAAAGAAAACGAAAGTAACCGTTGGATGCGAGGTATCGAAAGTACAGAAAGTCAAAAATAAAGTACTGGTTTCGGCAACGGACGCACCACACGGAGCAGCATTATATCTGATCAATCCAAATGGAAAGAAAGCCAAAAAACTTTCCGAAGAAAACGTGGTCAAAGTGAAAGTAAAAGGAAAGTATATCTATTTTACGGAAGCTACACTGAGCTTGCAGAGCCGCGAGTGCAGATGTGATCTGAATGGAAAAAATAAAAAAGTGCTGAACTGAGGTCAGGTTATCGCTGATTTAAGAATTGACGGCTTCCTGAAAATCATGTAGAATAAATGCGGAACAAATATGGTTAAAGAATCCGGGGTTTTAAGCCCTGGCATCAATCAATATATAAAGGAGAAATGGAAAAATGAGCAAAAAGCCAACCGTTTTGATGATTCTTGATGGATATGGACTGAATGATAAGGTGGAGGGCAATGCCGTAGCACAGGCTAAGACTCCGGTTATGGACAAGCTGATGGCTGAGTGTCCATTTGTAAAAGGCAATGCAAGTGGTCTGGCAGTCGGTCTGCCGGACGGACAGATGGGTAACTCAGAAGTAGGACATCTGAACATGGGTGCCGGACGTATCGTATACCAGGAACTGACCAGAATCACAAAAGAGATCCAGGATGGAGATTTCTTTAAAAACGAAGCACTGCTGCATGCAGTAAAGAATGCAAAAGAAAACGGAAGTGCACTGCATCTGTTCGGTCTGCTCTCTGACGGCGGTGTACACAGCCACAATACACATCTGTACGCACTGCTGGAGCTGGCAAAAAGAGAAGGTCTGGAAAATGTTTATGTACACTGCTTCCTAGATGGACGTGACACACCGCCTGCATCCGGTAAAGGCTATGTAGAACAGCTCGTTGATAAAATGAAAGAAATCGGCGTAGGTCAGGTTGCAACCGTTATGGGACGTTACTATGCAATGGACCGTGACAACCGCTGGGATCGTGTAGAGCTGGCTTACAACGCTATGGTAAAAGGCGAAGGTGCAGAAGCAGCATGCGGCATCTGTGCAGTACAGAATTCTTACGATAACGGAAAGAACGATGAGTTCGTTGTTCCGGCTGTTGTCAAGAAAGACGGAGCACCGGTTGCAACGATCAAAGACAAAGATTCTGTAATCTTCTTCAACTTCCGTCCGGACCGTGCAAGAGAGATCACCCGTGCATTCTGTGCAGATGAATTTGACGGATTTGCAAGAGAAAAGAGACTGGATCTGACTTACGTATGCTTCACAGAGTACGACGAGACGATCCCGAACAAAGAAGTAGCATTCCACAAAGTTTCTATCACCAATACATTCGGCGAGTTCCTGGCAGCAAACAATATGACACAGGCAAGAATCGCTGAGACAGAAAAATATGCACACGTTACGTTCTTCTTCAACGGCGGTGTAGAAGAGCCGAACAAAGGCGAAGACCGTATCCTGGTAAAATCTCCGAAAGTAGCTACTTACGATCTGAAACCGGAGATGAGTGCTTACGAAGTATGCGATAAACTGACCGGAGCCATCCGTTCTGGAAAATACGATGTGATTATTATCAACTTTGCAAACCCGGATATGGTAGGACATACCGGTATCCAGGCAGCAGCGATCGCAGCCGTAGAAGCTGTTGATGAGTGCGTAGGCAAAACCGTAGAAGCACTGAAAGAAGTTGACGGACAGATGTTTATCTGTGCTGACCACGGAAATGCAGAGCAGCTCATTGATTACGAAACAGGTGCACCATTTACTGCACATACCACCAACCCGGTTCCGTTCATTTTGGTAAATTATGACGAGAACTACACACTGCGTGAAGGCGGATGCCTGGCAGACATCGCTCCGACTCTGATCGAGATGATGGGTATGCAGCAGCCGGCTGAAATGACAGGAAAATCCCTGCTGGTTCGCAAATAATCAGCAATCGCAATCGTGCATAGATGAAGAAAAAAAGGACACACTATCCATAAGGAGGTGTGTCTTTTTTATGAAAAAATTTATTGCAATCCAGGATGTTTACGCAAGGGAAATTATGGATTCCAGAGGAAATCCTACGATAGAGGTAGAAGTACTGGCAGAGGGGGATGTGGTAGGCAGGGCAGCAGTGCCGTCCGGAGCATCTACAGGACAGTTTGAGGCGACAGAGCTTCGCGATGGAGAAAAACGTTATCACGGTCTCGGCGTGCGCCGTGCCGTGGAACATGTCAACACGATACTGGCAGAGCGCATCATCGGAGATAATATACTGGAACAGCGGAAAATAGATGCGAAACTCTGCCGCGTGGACGGAACAGAGAACAAGGGAAATCTGGGTGCCAATGCGATCCTGGGGGTGTCGATGGCAGTGGCACAGACCGCGGCAAAAGCATTGCAGATACCGTTGTATCAGTATCTTGGCGGAACTTTTGCACATGTGATGCCGGTTCCGATGATGAACATTTTAAATGGCGGCAGGCATGCTTCGAACACCGTTGATCTTCAGGAATTTATGATCATGCCGGTTGGAGCGGAAAATTTTTCAAAAGGACTTCAGATGTGTGCGGAAATCTATCACACACTGAAAAAAATCCTGGATGCAAAAGGATTATCGACCGGCGTAGGAGATGAGGGCGGGTTCGCCCCGAATCTTAAGGACTCCGAAGAAGTACTGCAGGTCATCGTAGAAGCAGTAGAAAAAAGCGGCTATCAGATGAAACAGGATATTGTGATCGCACTGGATGCAGCCGCAAGTGAACTTTATGACGAAAAACGGGGAATGTATCATTTTGCCGGGGAAGGAAAAGACCGTACCACAGACGAAATGATCGATTATTATAAACGGCTGACAGAGAAATTTCCGATTTTTTCGATTGAGGACGGATTGTTTGAAGATGACTGGGCCGGGTGGAAAAAACTCACAGAAGAACTGGGCGAGCAGGTTCAGCTTGTTGGGGATGACCTGTTTGTGACCAATCCCAAAAGACTGCAGAAAGGGATCAAACTGGGTGCGGCAAATGCAATTCTTGTGAAGGTCAATCAGATCGGAACTCTGACAGAGGCATTTGAAGCGATCGAACTTGCGAAACGCAGCGGCTACCGCACGATCATTTCCCACCGGTCGGGGGAAACGGAAGATACGATGATCGCAGATATCGCGGTCGCAGCGGGAGCAGGACAGATCAAAACCGGTGCGCCGTGCCGAAGCGAAAGAATCGCGAAATATAACCAATTATTGCGTATTGAAGAGCATATTTAAGTTGACAAGGAAATACAAACTATGCTAAACTGTTTTTGTTTGGTATAGGAGGTGTTAACGTGACGATTTTAAGAACAGTTATCAATATACTTTTTATTTTGGATTGTATTGCACTGACCGTTATCGTATTGATGCAGGAAGGAAAGTCCGCAGGACTGGGAGCTATCGCAGGTGCAGCAGATACTTACTGGGGAAAGAACAAAGGACGCTCTATGGAGGGTGCACTTGTAAAGTCCACGAAGTTTCTGGCAATCGCGTTTATCGTAGTTTCTGTAATCCTGAATCTGAACTTCTAAAGAAAACGGAAGAACCTGCCGCTGGCAGCTTTCTTGCGGAAACGTTGCAACGTTAAAACACTCTTGTGGTTGGTACTGCAGGGGTGTTTTTTCATTTGATTTACAGGAGGAATTATGGACAGCAGACAGTTGGAAAAACGAAAAAAGGTTCTTTTGGACCTGATGAATGATAAAATATATGTGCCTATGAAGATCAAAGAGCTTGCCATCATACTTCAGGTATCGAAAGAAGAACGGGCGGATCTGGAACTGGTATTAAATGAACTTCTGACCGAAGGCAAGATCGAAATCTCCAAAAGAGGAAAATATAAGATTGCAAAAGAGAAAACCGTTACCGGAACGTTTGTAACCCATCCGAAAGGATTTGGATTTATTGAAGTAGAAGGCAGGGACGATGATATTTTTGTATCGGAAGAAAACACCGGCAATGCTTTTTACGGGGATGTGGTGCAGGCAACGCTGATATCCGGCAATACTGGAAAACGGCAGGAAGGACGTATTACACAGGTCATTTCCCATACAGTCACAGAAGTGGTTGGCACTTATGAGAAAAGCAAAAACTTTGGATTTGTGGTACCGGACAATCAGAAAATCCTTCAGGATATTTTTATTCCGCAGGAATGTGCAAAAGGTGCGGTCAATGGTCATAAAGTGATCGCAGAGATCACTTCCTATGGAAGCAGCCGGAAAAAGCCGGAAGGAAAGATCACAAAGATCATCGGACATATCAGTGATCCGGGGACGGATGTCCTTTCGATCGTTTATGCAAAAGAGCTTCCGTTTGAATTTCCGGAAAAGGTACTCAATCAGGCAGAACGCGTAAAGGAAGAAGTCAGCGAAGCCGATATGCAGGGAAGGCTGGATCTGCGAAACGTGCAGATGGTCACGATCGACGGCGAGGATGCAAAGGATCTGGATGATGCCGTATCACTGGAAAAAGATGGAAATATCTGGCATCTGGGCGTGCATATCGCGGATGTGACCAATTACGTCCAGGAAAACAGTGCACTGGACTGGGAGGCAAAAAAACGCGGCACCAGCGTTTATCTGGTAGACCGGGTGATCCCGATGCTTCCAAGGAGACTTTCCAATGGCATCTGTTCTTTGAATGCAGGCTGTGACCGCCTGGCACTGAGCTGCCTGATGGACATTGATGAGAAAGGCAAAGTGATCGGCAGCCAGATCGCGGAGACCGTGATCCGGGTAGATCAGCGTATGACGTACACCAGCGTGAAAAAAATTCTGGAGGATAAGGACGCAGAAGAAATCGAAAAATACCAGGAATTTGTTCCGATGTTTGAAGATATGAAAGAATTGTCGGCACTGCTTCGCAAAAACCGCCATGCACGCGGCTCCATTGACTTTGATTTTCCGGAAGCAAAGATCATTCTGGATAAAAAAGGCAGACCGGTTGATATTAAACCATATGAGACAAATACCGCAACAAAAATCATCGAAGATTTTATGCTGCTTGCAAATGAGACGGTAGCATCCGAATATTTCTGGCAGGAAATACCGTTTTTATATCGTGTCCACGACACACCGGATCCGGAGAAGATCCAGGCACTTGCAGAATTTATCCGCAGTTTCGGTTATGGATTAAAAGGAGTCCAGGACGAAGTACATCCAAAAGAACTGCAGAAGCTTCTGGCAAGGGTCGCAGATTCACCGGAAGAAGCACTGATCAGCCGTCTGACATTGCGTTCCATGAAACAGGCAAAATATTCGACGGAATGTACCGGGCATTTCGGGCTGGCAGCCAAATATTATACACATTTTACGTCACCGATCCGCCGCTATCCGGATCTGCAGATCCACCGGATCATCAAAGAAAATCTGCGTGGAAAGTTAAATGCACAGCGGATCGCCCACTATCAGGAAATCCTGCCGGAAGTGGCAGAACATTCCAGTAAGGCAGAACGCAGAGCAGACGAAGCCGAGCGTGACACCGACAAGATGAAAAAAGCAGAGTACATGCAGCAGCACATCGGGGAAGAGTATGAAGGCGTCATTTCCAGCATCACATCCTGGGGGATGTATGTGGAACTGCCAAATACGATCGAGGGATTGATTCATGTTGCAAATCTTTATGATGACAGGTACTATTATAATGAAACAACACATGAGATGGTCGGTGCGGATCTGGGAAAAGTTTACAAACTGGGACAGAGCATCCGGGTGCGTGTACTTAGTGCAGACAAAGAGAATGCAGCGATTGATTTTGTGCCGGCAGCTATGTGGGGATAAATCAGAAACGGGAGGAAAGATATGGGAGCAGAATCCATAAAACTGATCGCAAACAACAAAAAAGCATATCATGATTATTTTATAGAAGATACGTACGAAGCGGGGATATCCCTGCATGGGACAGAAGTAAAGTCCCTTCGCATGGGAAAATGCAGCGTCAAAGAGTCCTTTGTGCGTATTGAAAATGGGGAAGTATTTATTTATGGCATGCATATCAGTCCGTACGAAAAAGGAAATATTTTCAACAAAGATCCGATGCGTGTGAAAAAACTGTTGATGCACCGCTATGAGATCAACAAGATCGAAGGGAAGATCGCAGAAAAAGGGTATACACTCGTGCCACTGAAAGTATACTTTAAAGGAAGCCTGGTGAAAGTATCGATCGGACTTGCAAAAGGCAAGAAACTGTACGACAAGCGGCAGGACATTGCAAAGAAGGATATGAGAAGAGAAGCAGAGCGTGAATTTAAAGTACGAAATCTGTAAAAACGGAATATTCAGAAAAAACAAAAAGATGACAAAAAATAAAAAGTGAAATTAAAAAAAGACACTTTACAAATGTATGTTTCGGGTGTAGAATAAAGACCACTGTAAGATTATCTTCAAACAAACCAGGGCTTGTACTGGTTTCGACGGGGGTTTTGCAGTCAGGGAAGCCATCTGCGGGCCGGGACCGCACAGTAAACCGGAAACTAAATATAAACGCAGAAGATAATTACGCGTTAGCAGCCTAAGGGCTGCTTGTCGGCAGGAGGTTGCTCACAGCTTCCCCAACCGGCATCAAATCCTGTGAGGCACTCTGTGGTCAAAGCTTTGCGGCGACAGAAGAACTTATGAAGCTACTGAGGCTGTGAACCTGTCATTAGGTGCACAGTTGAGGGAATGTCAAAATAATGACTGTGATGGGAGATGCCTTGATGAATAGGCTTTCGGACAGGGGTTCGATTCCCCTCAGGTCCATCGTAAAGAGCTCGATTTTATCGGGCTTTTTTGTTGTGTAAATTTCATCAATTAAAATTTGCAAAGCTTGTTTTATCGTTGTGGACTTCTGGCAAAAAATGTGTTAAAATAAAATGTGTTTTTAGCAACATTGGATAGCATAACGAAGAGGAGGAAGTTTATGTTTAAGAAAAAAATGAAGCAGATCGGTGCTATGGCCATGGCTGCAAGCATGATTCTGGGTTCTGTACAGCTTCCGCCGCTCAACTTAAATGCGGCAGATAATACAAACCTGGCACTGAGTGCGACTGCAACAGCATCCAACTCAGAAAATGGAAATGGCATTGCAAAGATCAACGATGGCAATCTGAGCACCAGATGGGCACATGATGTAAGCGACACTTCATGGGCACAGCTTGCATGGAATGAGACGAAAACCATGAAAAGCTTTGTCATTTACTGGGAACGTAACAATGCAGTTAATTATGCATTGCAGGTATCAGATGATGGTGAGAACTGGAGAGATGTCTATACTGCAACACAGGCACCGGCAACGACAACAGATGAGATTACACTGAATACTGCTGTTACCGGAAAATTCTTGAGATTGAATGTCACCAAGATTGAGCCGACAAATGGCGGAGTTACCTGGAATGCTGTATCTGTTTATGAATTGCAGGTATATGAAGGAGATCTTCCGGATGACAGGACACAGGCTACCAAAATTGCAGATTCTATGACTGCTCCGACCGTTACAGCAGATACGACAGAGATTCCGATGCCGGACGTACCGGATGGATATAGCGTAGAGTTTGATGCAGACTATGAGCAGATCATCGGCAGAGATGGTAAAGTTTACAAACCGCTGCAGACAAAGACTGTTAAAGGATTTTATGAAGTAACCAATGAGGACGGAAGCGATAAAGCACAGTCCGCTGAATTTACGATCACTGTTCCTGGACAGTATACGGACACAGAAGATGCCAATGCAAAACCGGATGTCATCCCGGCACTGCAGGAGTGGCATGGCGAGTCTGGAGATTTTGTAATCCAGAGCACCAGCAAGATTGTTTATGCAGATGGACTGGAAGCAACGGCAAAACAGTTTGCGGCAGATTATAAAGATATCACCGGAAACGCTATCCAGACAGTAAAAGGCAGCGAAGCTGATGCAAAAAAAGGCGATTTTTATCTGACACTGAACAGCACAGATCAGGGACTGGATAAAGAAGGCTATATCATGACGATCGGCGACAGTGTGAAGATCGAAGCAGAAGAAGCAACCGGCGCATACTGGGGTGTGATCAGTGCACTGCAGATCTTAAAACAGAATAAAACAACGATTCCGAAAGGTATCACAAGAGATTATCCGAAGTACGAAGTGCGAGGATTCATGCTGGATGTCGGAAGAAAATCTTTTGATTTCAATACGGTAAAAGAATTTGCAAAGAATATGGCATGGTACAAGATGAACAACTTCCATCTGCACCTGTCCGATAACCTGATCTTCCTGGAAGATTATCCGACAATGCAGGAGGCCATCGACAATGCATATGCAGGTTTCCGTCTGGAATCTGCGATTCCAAATCTGACATCAAAAGATACATACTATACAAAAGATGAGTTCCGTTCTTTCATCAAAGACAGCAGAACCATGGGTGTCAGCATTGTTCCGGAATTTGATATGCCGGCACATGCACTGGCAATCACAAGAGCGTTCCCAAGTCTTATGACAAAAGAAGCAGGCGGTAACCATAGCTATCTGATCGAAGAACTGGACATCCGAAAAGATGGTGCACTGGAGGCAGCAAAATCCGTGTGGGCACAGTACTTAGATGGTAATGACCCGGTATTTGACAAAGATACTACTGTACATATCGGAACAGACGAGTTCCACGGAAACGGCGGAAACGAATACTTCAGAAGTTTTTCAGATTCTATGATCAAGTACATCCAGGGAACAGGACGCAACGTGCGTATGTGGGGAAGCCTTTCTAATAAGAACGGTACGACTCCGGTTGCATCTGAAAATGTACAGTTAAATATCTGGAACACCGGATATGCAAATCCGAAGAATATGTATGATCTGGGATATGACCTGATCAATACGCTGGAAGGAAGCCTTTACATTGTACCTTCCGCAGGATACTATTCAGACTACCTGAATTCTCAGAGCCTTTACAACAACTGGGTACCGAACAACTTCAGCGGAACTGTTTTAAAAGCCGGAGACAAGCAGGTGCTTGGCGGTACTTATGCGATCTGGAATGACCAGATCGATACACGTGGAAATGGTATCACAGAATACGATGACTTTGACCGCTTCTTCCAGCCACTGCCATCCTTAAGTGAGAAGATGTGGGGAGAAGGAACGGACAGAACTTATGCTCAGATGCGTGCGGTAGCAGAAAAAGTAGATACAGCACCAAATACAAATCCATATTATGAGGCAGACTCTGTAGGAAAAGATGTTCTCGAATATTCTTTTGATGACAAAAAAGTTTACGATGAATCTGGTAATAACAACGATTCGGTAAGCATGAAAAATGTAGAGGAAGTAGCAGGCAAGAGCGGAAATGCAGTGAAGCTGAATGGCAAAGAAAGCTATGTAGAGACACCGGTAGATATGGTTGGACCGACCAGCGGCAAAGAAGCAGGAGCAAGTATTTCCATGTGGGTGAAGAGAGATGCTGACAGCGATGACAGTGAGCAGGTTCTCTGTGAAACCAATACAAAATTCAACACCTATGCGATCAAAGCAGTGCAGAAGAATACAGGAAAAGTCGGCTTCTCAAGAGAAGGCTATGATTATTCCTTTAATTACAAGCTGCCAAAAGACAAATGGGTATATCTGACGATCAATGGTTACAAAGACAGAGCAGAGCTTTATGTAAATAATGAATTTGTGTCAAATGCAACACTGGATAATGAGACAAAGACAAGCGGTTCAAAGGTTGCTACACTTGTACTTCCGGTTGAATATATCGGAAGTAAGACAAACAGCTTTAAAGGACTGGTAGACGAACTGACAGTAAGCGTAGATCCGTCAGGAGCATCTGAAACTGCCACACCGCTTTCAAGAGATGGATGGACCGTATCTGCCTGCACAGAAGAATCAGCCGGATCGGCAGGTAAAGCAATTGATGGTGACAGTTCTACCTTCTGGCATACAAACTGGAATGCAAATGATGTAATTTCATCTTCTCACAATCATTATTTTGAAGTAACACTGCCGGAAGTACAGACAATCGACAAACTGAGCTATCTGCCGCGACAGGACAACACAAACGGTCGTATTTTCAAATATGATATCGTTGTTACAAAAGCAGACGGAACCGCGACAACCGTTGTAACAGACGGTACCTGGGCAAATGACACAACAGAAAAATTTGCAACGTTTGATCCGATCGAAGCAAAGAAAGTGAAACTCGTTATTAAAGATGCAGGAAGTGACAATGCCGGAAAACACGGAACTATCGCAGAACTGAATCTGTATGCTGCATATACAAAAGTAGATCTGCAGACAGCATATAACAGCTATGCAAACTATAAGAGTGAAGATTATACAGGAAAGAGCTGGGCATTCTTCGCAGATGCACTGGCAAATGCAAAAACCGTGCTGGATAATGCAAACAGTACAGCAGCAAAATATTCACAGGCATATGCAAGCCTGCAGAACACAGCGTCACAGTTGGAAAGCGTAAAAGATAAACTGACAAGAGTTTTTGCAGGATATCAGAATCTGGATGTTAGTGGATATAGTAAGACAAGTGTTGCAAATTATCAGAAAAAATTAAAAGAAGTAGAGGACCTGCTGAAAAACGGAAATGCAACAGGAACACAGTATACGACAGCACTTACAGCATTGAAAGCAGCGAAAGCAGCCCTGGTTGATCTGAGTGAGTTAAAAGCAGCGATCACCCATGCAGATACAGTAAAGACAGAGGATTATACACAGACAAGTGCATCAGCATTTACAGAAGCTTTAAAGACAGCCAAGACAGTACTGGCTAAGGAAGATGCAACCCAGGAGAACGTAGACAACGCTTTGACGGAACTGCAGCAGGCAGAAACAAATCTGGTAAAAGCAGGAGACAAGACACAGTTAACTACGGAAATTGCAGACGCAGCAAAAGTAGACAAAAATGCTTACACAGAAGAAAGCTATGCAAAATTTGAGACAGCGCTGGATGCAGCAAAAGAAATGCTGGAAAATAAGAATGCAACCCAGGAAGATGTAAATGCAGCTCTTCAGAAACTGAAAGATGCAAAAGACGCATTGAAAGAAAAAGGAACGACACCAGATACAAAGGATGACACCAAACCGACACCGGATACAAAGGACGATACCAAACCGACGCCAAATCCGACACCGGGCAACAATCAGACGGCAAGTGTACCGGCCAAGGGAAGCAAGTTCACAGACAAAAAGACAGGTCTTGTATACAAAGTAACCAGGTCCGATGCGAAGAATGGTACCGTAACGGTAACGGGAACAACCGCTGCGAAGAAGAATGCGAAGAAAGTTACCATCCCGGCAACGGCAGTAAAAGATGGTTATACATTTAAAGTAACCGCGATTTCTGCAAAAGCATTCCAGAACAGAAAGAAATTAAGCAGCGTAGTGATCGGTGCGAACGTTACGAAGATCGGTGCGAAAGCATTCTTCAAAGATGCGAAACTGAAAAGTATTACCTTCAAAGGCAATAAAGCAGTGAAAGCAGGAAAAAATGCATTCAAGGGAATCAAAGCAAATGCAAAAGTAACTGTTCCGTATAAGATCAGTAAGAAGAATCTGAATAAGATCAAGAAAGCGCTTAAGAGTGCCGGAAAGAAAGTAGTAATCAAAAAGAAAGACATTGTAATACCATATTAAAAACAGGAAAGCAGAAAATGCAGGCAGATGATTCTGTCTGCATTTTCTGTATGCAGATGCAGCCGCAGTCAGTGGTGGTTCTTCGGGTTTTGAGATGAATATTCACAAAACGGACATAATTCTCTGTTACGATGAAAAAAACGAAAGTGACAGGTGGGAGAGAAGATGGACAAACTGAAGATTTTAGTAGTAGATGATGAGAGCAGAATGCGCAAACTGGTAAAAGACTTTCTGATTAAGAAAAACTTTGAGGTTCTGGAAGCGGAAAACGGGGCGGATGCGATCGATGTATTTTTTGCGGACAAAGACATTGCGCTGGTGATCCTGGATGTGATGATGCCGAAGATGGATGGATGGCAGGTGTGCAGGGAAATCCGGCAGTATTCCAAAGTACCGATCATCATGCTGACAGCAAGGGCAGATGAAAGAGATGAGCTGCTTGGATTTGAACTTGGCGTAGATGAGTACATTTCCAAACCCTTCAGTCCTAAGATCCTTGTTGCCCGTGTGGAGGCGATTCTGCGCAGGACAAATAGCCTGGCGGCAGAAGAAATCTTAAGAGCCGGTACAATTGAAGTAAACAAAGCAGCACATCAGGTACTGGTAGATGGCAAGAGTGTAGAACTCAGTTACAAAGAATTTGAACTGCTGAGTTATTTCATGGAAAATCAGGGGATTGCGTTATCCAGAGAGAAAATCCTGAACAGCGTCTGGAACTATGACTATTTCGGAGATGCAAGAACCATTGATACTCATGTGAAAAAATTAAGGAGCAAACTTGGCAAAAGTGCGGATTACATCAAGACCATCTGGGGCATGGGATACAAATTTGAGGTAGATGAACAATGAGAAAATCCTTAAAGACACAGATTGCGGTACTTTTTATCGGAGTGATCGGATTTGTGTTTCTGGCAAACTGGTGTACGAACAATTTTTTGCTGGAGCGTTATTATGTAGCGAAGAAAGAAGCGGCATTGCAGCACATTTACGATGCTATGAATAAGGTGGAAGATGAGGATGATTACCTGACAGATGAATTTGCAGATAATCTCTCGGAATTCTGTACACGTTACAATTTAAGTGCGATCATTCTGACGGATGAGTTTGTGCCGCTTTATGGTACGGAGAATTATCAGAAGCAGGAACTTCAGGGGCGGCTATGGGGTTATCTGATGGGAATTGATAAATCAGAAACAGAGGTACTCAAAGAAACCGATGATTATGCGATCCAGAAAACAAAAGATTTCAAAGAAAATGTAGATTATCTGGAAATGTGGGGCGAATTTAATACCGGTTATTATTTTATGATGCGTGTTCCGATGGACAGTATCCGAGACAGCGTGCGTACCTCAAATGAATTTCTGGGATATTTTATCATCATCGGCCTGGCAGTCAGCATGATCCTGATTTCCTGGATGTCACGTAAGATAACGACGCCGCTGCAGGAACTGACAGAGCTTTCCAAACGCATGGCAGACCTTGATTTTGACGCAAAATATACGAGCGGCGGACAGAATGAGATCGGGCAGCTTGGTGAGCATTTCAATCAGATGTCCGAGACGCTGGAGCGGACGATTTCAGAACTGAAAACGGCAAACAATCAGCTTCAGAGTGATATTGAGGAAAAGATACAGATTGATGAGATGAGAAAAGAATTTCTCTCCAATGTATCGCATGAACTGAAAACACCGATCGCGCTGATCCAGGGATATGCAGAAGGACTGAAGGAATGTATCAATGACGATGCAGAAAGCCGTGATTTTTACTGCGAAGTGATCATGGATGAAGCGGCGAAGATGAATAATATGGTCAGGAAACTTCTGACACTGAATCATCTTGAGTCGGGCAAAGATGCCATTGTTTTTGAACGTTTTGATCTGACTAAACTGATTCACAGCGTGGTAAATTCCGCAGAACTGCTGGCAGATCAGAAAGGTGCAAAAATCTTATTCGATGAAACAGAAAGTTATTATGTCTGGGCGGATGAATTTAAGACCGAAGAAGTCGTGACAAATTTTGTTTCCAATGCGATCAATCATGTGGATTTCGATAAAGTGATCGAGATAAAGATGCGAAAAGAGAACGGCAAGATACACACCAGCGTATTTAATACCGGTGTGCCGATTCCGGAAGCAGATATCGATAAGATCTGGATCAAATTTTATAAAGTAGATAAAGCCAGAACAAGAGAATATGGCGGCAGCGGCATCGGACTGTCGATCGTCAAGGCGATCATGGATTCCATGCATCAGAAATTTGGCGTCAGAAACTATGACAATGGTGTAGAGTTCTGGTTTGAACTGGAAGCAGATAATGGCAGAGAAATACAAAGAGAGACGATAGAAAATTGTACAAAACCAGAAGAAAAGAAAGGAGCGGAAACAGGGCAGGATGAACCGTAATTATGTAGTGTGTGAATGTACCGGAACGACGGCCGGACAGATTGAGCAGGCAGTGCAGCAGGGGGATAGGACATTTGAAGAAGTCAAAGCAAGGCTTGGCGTAGGAAAACAATGTATTAAGTGCAAAGATCTGGTATCATTGCTTATTGAAAGTTATACAGAAGATCTGGAAGAATAAAATTTAAATTTAAATCAGAAAACTCTCGTCTTACAGGCGGGAGTTTTTTGCCGGATATGAAGTGCTTTCTGCCAGCAGGAAAATATTTGGTGAATGTACGGGAACAGGAAATACAAAATAACTTATATGTTATCTTTTACATCATCTATTGGAAAATACAAAAAAGATATATACAAAATATACAAAATCGGATATAATAAGGCAGTATCGTTAGGGAAAACAGAGAGAAAATCAGAGATAAGGAAAGGAGATATTATGAAAAAGAAAAAATGCATAGCAGCAGGAGCTTTGGCAGCATTTCTGTTGTGCGAAAGTCTGTTTACACCAAATCTTGCCGGAATGGGAGCCGGTCTTTTGCAGGTGCAGGCAGCAGCAGCGAATGTGGCACTGAACAAAGAAGTGACTTCATCCGCGAACGAAACGGCTGCATTAAGTGCCGATAAGGCAGTTGATGGTGACAAGGAATCGGATGAGGGAAGATGGTCATCCGGTGATATGGGAACCAACCGCGACAATCCACAGTGGCTGGTGATCGACCTTGCAGCTCAAAAGACGGATGTGGAATCGATCAGTGTTTATTTTAATAAAAAAGCCTGGAGTACCGAATATCAGATCCAGACCAGTGATTCCAATGCATCCGATGCACAGTGGGAGACAGTCTACGAAATGTCGCGTGCCAGTGCGGATGTACAGCGAAATGATCCGGATGTGATCCAGACATCTGCTTTAAGCAGCAGTGCACTGAAGCGTTATGTGCGATTTTATTTTAAAAAAGGTAATATAAATGGCTGGAAATGTATCTCTGTGCGTGAAATTGAGATCATGGGAACACAGAGCGGCAAAACAGCAGCAGGTGTATTAAAAGATATTCCGGATGCGATGACGGTAGAATCCGGAGAAGATCAGCTTTCCCTTCCGTCAGATTCTGAAAATTATGATATTTCCATTCATGGAAGTGAGGCAGATCAGATTCTTGGAACCGATGGAAAAGCAGCAGCCCTGCGCATCGGTGACCGTTCTTTCAATGTGATTTTAAAAGCAGTCAATAAAAACAATCCACAGGATACCGCGAAGAAAAATGTGACCGTAACCGTAAAAGGCAATACAGACAAATATCCGGAACTGTTCAAAAAAGTAACGAATCCAAACCTGATGCCAAAAGTGCTGCCGACCATTCAGGAATGGTATGGCTACGAAAGCAATTTCGAACTGACAGAGCAGTCGAGGATCGTGGTAAATGATGTGGCTGGCGTTGATGCAGAAGAAGCAGCAAAAGAAATGCAGAGTGATATCCACGATATCTGCGGTCTGGATCTGAATATTGTAAAAGGAACAAGTGCCGGTGCACAGGATATTTATCTGGAATCACAGACAGAAGATACCTATGATACCGGAAAAGAAGGATATCTACTGGTAAATGGAGAAGAGGGAATTAAGATCTATTCTTCTACAAAGACCGGACTTCTTTATGGAACGGTGACCGTAGAGCAGATTCTTTATCAGGATGAAGAACATAAGTCAGTGCCAAAGGGCGTGATCCGGGATTACCCATTGTATGAGATGCGTGGTATCATGTTTGACATTGCACGTATTCCTACAAGAATGCCGTTTTTGAATGATTATACGAAGATCATGAAATGGTACAAATTAAATGAAATGCAGCTTCATATCAATGATAACCAGTGGTCACAGCCGGCATATTCAGCAAACTATGAAGACTGGGCAGAGACAGAAGCATCGCACAGACTGCAGTCCGAGCTGTTCCCATCTCTGGCAACGCAGGATTCCAAATTTGTAAAGACCGGTGACAGTGCCGATCGCTATGACTACTATTATAATGTACATACTGGTAAAAATGGCGAGCTTTACTATACCAAAGATGAATTCCGCAAGATGAATGAAGAAGCAAAGGCGCGTGGCATTCAGGTTGTCGCAGAGCTTGACACACCGGGACATTCGGCAGCATATACGAAATATGTGCATGATCATCAGGAAGAAGTTATCAAATCACTGGTAAAATATGGTTATCTGAACCGTGCAGATTATCTGGGCGCAGATGGAAATGTAAAACAGGGTGCTTCTTTCTATATCCACAATCCAAATAACTGGGAGCTGCTGTCCCTGGATGATCAGAGCAGCAATGCAGAAGTAAAACAGAATGCGATCAATGCCAGAATTTTCATGAAAGCACTGTTTGACGAATATCTTGGAGGAATCGATGGAATCGAAGCTGTTTTTGATGCAAAAAATGTCAATGCAGGTGTAGATGAATATTGGGACAGAACAGATGCCAATAAAGAAGCTTTTCGTCGTTATATGAATGAAATGTACAGCTATCTGCATGACACATATGGCGTAGAAGTAGAAATGTGGGGAGCCCTGCAGATCATTCAGGGAAGCACACCTGTTAATAACAATATTATCCTGAATATGTGGTCACATTCGGAAGATAATCCGACAGCCAGACTGGCGGAAGGATTCCGCCTGATCAATACACCGCAGACGTACCTTTATAATACACCGGGACGTTACCACAAAGATATGATCCAGGAAAACAATCTTTTCTATAACTGGGATCCGTCCATTTTCAGCGGCGGAGTCAAAACAGAAAAAGGTGATCCACAGGTACTTGGAGCAAAGACAGCACTCTGGGGTGACGAAAACCGTGAGGGTATCACAGAAGCCGATCTGAATGAACGCTATCTGCGTGCAGCAGCCATGGTATCACAGAAAACCTGGGGCAGTAACAAAGAAACAAGTTTTGTAAGCTATGAACAGACTCTTGACGCATTGCGGGAAGGACCGGGAACGGCGATTTCCTATGAAATCGAAAGTGCTTCAGATGTAGTCGTAAACTACGATTTTGCAAATTTGTCTGCAGATGGAAAAACCATTTATGATGCCAGCGGAAATGGATATGATGCTCAGGTAACCGGTGGTGTAAAAACGGAAAAAGATGGAGAAACCTATCTGAAATTTGACGGAAATACCATTATTGAAACACCGCTGACAACACTTGGCTATCCATATACGATGAGTTTTGATGTATATCTGGATGGAACAGAAAATAATACAAAAGAATCTTCTCTGTTCTCCGGATATGATGGCAGACTTCAGGTAGCAGGTATCAATGGTTCCTTAAGCCTGAACCGTGATTATTTTAATCAGTCCTTTGATTATCAGATCAAAAATAATGAGAAACACCGCATCACGATCGTAGGAACGTATCAGGCAACCAAACTGTATGTAGATGGTGTATTTAAGAAAATTCTCTATGCAGCAGCCAGTGATCCGGAAAACAGTGGTACGCTTGGAGCTTCCACATGGACAGATGCGGATAACAACTACCGTACAACCTTCGTATTCCCGCTGAATGAGATCGGAAAGAATTTCTCCGGCTATCTTGGAAATATCAAAGCATACAACAAGGCATTATCTGTAGAAGAACTGACCGCAGAAAACAATACCACATCACTTGTGGATGTAGCAAGAAACCGCGGAGCATATACAGATCTTGGAAATAAGAACTACAAAGGAGACGAGATGCGTCTTTATCCGGCATGGAAGGCAACCGACGGAGACGGACATGTGAAAGATACACAGGGTGTCACAACCTCCTATGAATCTCGCTGGTACTCCTCTGACCGGAACGATGATTTCCTTATGGTAGATCTTGGAACCGAGCGAAACATCTCCAAAGTCGTGATCGACTGGGCAGCAGGACGATATGCCACCAAATACAACATCCAGACCTCACTGAATGGAACAAACTGGACAACCGTAAAATCCATTACAGCAAACGAATCCGCATGGACAGAGGATACTTTCACTGCAACAAAAGCACGCTATGTCAGAATGCAGGGTGTACAGCGCAAAGCAAGCGAGTATGGCATCTGCGAGATCAAAGTCTATGAAGCAGTGGACAAGACGAAACTGAAAAATGCATGTGAGCAGGCAAAGAGCATGCTTCAGAATGTAAAAGTAGATTTTGAAAATGGAAGCAAATCCGTCGGTTTATGGCAGTCTTACCGGAAAGCAAATACCGTAATTACGGATGTACTTGCCGGACAGGAAGAAGTGGATATGGCAGCTTCGGAACTGAAAGCTGCACAAATGAACTACACGCAGAAAAAGACAGAATATAAAGATAATATTGCAAAAGAAGTAACAAATGCTGAAAAAGATCTCAGTGGATATACCCAGGAAAGTGCACAGAGATATCAGGAAGCATTGGAACGTGCAGAGAATCTTGCAAAAGATGCAGATGTACAGCCTGGTGAACTGGAAGAAGCGTGGAAAGAACTGAAGGAAGCAAAAACAGCTCTGGTGTCGAAAGAAGAACAGAAGCAAGCGTTGCGGGAGTTACAGGAAATTCTGCAGGAATTAGCAGATGTAGATTTTGGCAAATTTAGCAATCAAAGCGGCAATGCATTAAAAGAAGCAATCCAGTCGGCGCAGCAGATTGCAGAAAAAACAGATGCAACAATGAAAGAATTACAGGATGCCAAGCAGAAAGTAGAAGAAGCAAGATCAAAGGTAGTAAATATCACTCCATTGAAAACCATACTGGCAGAGGCAGAACAGAAAAATTTTGCGGATTACACGGTTGGAAGTGCAAAAAGAGCAACGGATATAGTGAATGAAGCCAGAGCAGCATTGGAGGATGCAACGGAGCAGCAGGTAAGTAATATAAAGAAATCCTGGGATACATGTGTAAGTGAACTGGTAGATATCCGGAATTTAAGAACTGCGATCAGCAATGCGGAAAATATAGACAAAGCGTTATATACGGAAGCAAGTATGGAGAAACTCACGCAGAGTTTGGCAGAGGCAAAAGAAGTGTTTGGAAAAGAGGATCCGGCACGAGCAGAAGTAGATGGTGCAGCAGAGAGTTTGAATCTTGCAATAAAAGGATTAGAAAGGAAAGATTCAGGCAAAGAACCAGAAACACCAACGCCAACTCCAACTCCGAATCCGGAACCAACTCCAACACCGAATCCGGCACCAACACCGGCAGTTCCATCCGTACCGGCAAAAGGAAGTACTTTTACCGATGCAAAAGGATTTACCTACAAAGTAATGAAATCAGATGCAAAGAACGGAACGGTAGCAGTAACTGGAAACAGTAAGAAAAAAGGTAAACTGATCGTTCCGGCAACAGTTGTAAAAGATGGATATACTTTTAAAGTAACAGAAGTTGCAGCAAAAGCATTCCAGAACAACAAAAAGCTGACAACACTGGTTCTTGGTGCAAATGTAAGCAAGATCGGGGCGAAGAGTTTTTATAAAAATGCGAAACTGAAGAACATCACCTTTAAGAACAAAAATGCAGTGAAGATTGGTTCACAGGCATTTAAAGGAATCAAGGCAACGGCGAAAGTAACCGTTCCAAAGAAAATGACTGCAAAGAACTTTAACAAACTGAAAAAAGGAATGAAGAGCGCAGGCAAAAAGATTAAATATAAGAAGAAATAAAGTAGAATGGGCAGGAGAAATCCTGCCCATTCTAACGATTGAGACAAATAAAAAGTTGTGCTTATCTTTGGCAAATTATGAAGGCTGTTTCCTTTCCATACATGCGCCAGGAAACGACAGACAAAGTTTTGTAAAATCTCAGAAAGGAATTGAACAGAAATCGTAGATATGCTATTCTGTTTTATATAAAATGCCAGGTGATCTGGCAGCAAAATGAAGCAGAAGAACAGCAACCAAAGGAGGAAAACATGGGAAAAGTGAAAGGATTTTTTTAAGCGCTCGTATTTGCGGCAGCTTTCTGTACAGTGAGTACGCTAACGTGTACAAGTCATGCATCAGCAGTGGATGTTCCGCATGCGACATCAGACAATACCTTTGCTACAGCAAGCAGGATCAATATGGGTGATACATTAAATGGCAGTATTACAGAAACAAAAGATTATAATAATTATCAGTTTCAACTGGATAGTGCCGGATGTATCAAACTGGATATGACATCCTATATGAAAAATTATTGTATAAAGATTTTTGATGCCGATGGAAAAGAAGTATGGAAAACGCAATATAATGAATGGAACAGCAATGTAGGATATTGCAAAGACTTGCATAATGTTGTACTGGACGCAGGAACATATTATCTCCAGATCAATGGATACCGCTATTTGGAATATGAAAAAGCTACTGGAAAATATGTGTTTTCGATTGCTGGTTTAACACAGGAGAATTGCAATCACGATTATGACAGTGAATGGGTGGATGCTACTTATTTTGAAAAAGGATATCGTCTTTACACTTGCGAAAAATGTGGAAAGACTTATAAGGATGATTATTCGGAAAAAAGACAATTAGGTCAGGTATATATTTCTTCTTATTATTCACGTGTTGGAAAAAGAAAAATATATCTGCAATGGTCTACTGTGTATGATGCTTCAGGATATCAGATTCGTTTTTGCAAAAAGAAATCCATGAAGAGTGGCGCAAAAACAGTAAACGTTAAGGGACAGCGCAAATATAAGAAAACAATCAGCAAACTGTCTAAAAGAAAGAAGTAC
>CAJMMS010000031.1 GCA_905214675.1 uncultured bacterium | reverse complement strand
GGAAGAAAACAGAAAAAACGTCAGTTCAGACAGCTGTGGATCGCTCGTATCAACGCAGCAGCAAGAATCAATGGTCTGTCTTACAGCAAATTTATGTACGGACTGAAACTGGCAGGTGTTGAAATGAACCGCAAGATCCTGGCAGACATGGCAGTAAATGATGCAGAAGGATTTGCAACACTGGCAGAACTGGCAAAATCTAAGCTGGCATAAGTGTGAGAGTTACTTTGTAACGGAGCATTTTGCAGACATTATCATGAGATGAATAAGATGGAAGAGGAGCTTGAGAAAGCTTTTCTTCTATTTTTTACTTTTTATTTATATCGGAGTGGGAGTTAAGGCGTAATATTATGATTCTACAGGAAATAAAAAACACACGGCCTAAAAAGCAGTGCGTTCTTTTACAGAAAAAATAAAAAGTGCGGAAGGCGGGACTTGAACCCGCACGGTATTGCTACCACAGGCACCTGAAGCCTGCGCGTCTGCCAATTCCGCCACTTCCGCATTTAGAAAAAATATAAAATTGTACGTTGCCTGTACTTTACAGAAAGAAGAGTGCGGAAGGCGGGACTTGAACCCGCACGGTATTGCTACCACAGGCACCTGAAGCCTGCGCGTCTGCCAATTCCGCCACTTCCGCATATTGTTTCTGTGAAGCTGACTCGCAACTCACAACGCATATATTACTACATGAATTGACGTTTGTCAACACTTTTTTTGAAAAAATCAAATTATTATTAAAAGGGGCAGGAAAGGACATTTTGGTTGCGAAAAGAAAAGGAAAAGAATATAATAACGCCAGAATGAAAAACAGATAACCGAAGGGAGTGAAGAAAATGCAGGTGATTGTCTGCCTGGAGGACCGTGGCGGTATGCTTTTTAACGGAAGAAGAGTATCCAGAGACAAAACAGTGATCCAGAAAGTCATAGAATTGTCGGAGGGAAAGAGACTCTGGATACATCCGTTTTCAACAAAGCTTTTTGGAGATGAGCTGCCAGAAGGAATATGTGTGGATGAAAATTTTCTGAAACTGGCAGAAAAAGGAGAGTTTTGTTTTGTTGAGAACCAGGCATTACAGGAAGTGGAAGAGAGAATTGAAGATGTGATCGTATTCTGGTGGAACAGGAAGTATCCATTTGACTTTAAGCTGGATCTGGATCTGGATAAACTGGACAAGATGACAGAAGAGGAATTTGCCGGATTTTCACATGAGAAGATCACTATGACAAAGTACGAAAAAAGAAAACAGTAAAAAGCAGATATAAGAAAAATAAAAGAAACAGGAAAGGAATGGAAAAGAAGATGAAAGAAAACAGAAAGAAAAGCAGAGCATTGCTTTCTGTCTGGTTCTTACTGGCAGTACTGCTGCTCGGAGGCTGCAAGGCAGAAACAGAAACAACGCAGACGGATGTGGCAGCGCAGCAGGCGATGACGGAAGCGAAAGTGGACACGCTGGAAGATGCGCAGAAACAGAAAGCAGTTGTTACATCAGATGAGACAGAAAAGAGCACCGTGCTTACGATGGACGAGATTCCATCTTTTACGGATATGCCGTATGTCGTGATCAATGACAATGAACCGGAATTTTCAGAAAGCGATTACTCGGAAACTTCCTATGAATATTACAGTGACCTGGATGAACTTGGAAGGTGCGGAGTGGCTATTTCCAATATTGGAAAAGATCTGATGCCGACAAAGAAACGCGGTTCGATCGGGCAGGTGAAGCCAAGCGGCTGGCATACAGTGAAGTATGATTTTGTAGATGGAAAATATTTATATAACAGATGCCATCTTATCGGATACCAGTTGACAGCGGAAAATGCCAATGAAAAGAATCTGATCACCGGAACACGCTATATGAATGTAGAGGGAATGTTACCATTTGAAAATATGGTAGCGGATTACATAAAAGAAACTGGTAATCATGTCCTGTATCGCGTAACGCCAATCTATACCGGAGATAACCTGGTAGCAGATGGTGTTGAGATGGAAGCAAAATCGGTGGAAGATGATGGAGATGGAGTCAGTTACCATGTGTTCGTATACAATGAGCAGCCGGGTGTGGTGATTGATCATGCAACTGGAGAAAGTCATCTGGCGGAGGATACAGAGAGTTATGCAGATCAGGAAGAGGATACGAAGCCGTATGAAGAATACGCAGAAGATGCACAGACGGAAGCAGATGCAGAGCAGGAGCAGGCTGTGGCATCCGGTGAATATGTCCTTAACACCAACACCATGAAGTTCCATCGTCCGGACTGTTCCAGTGTGAACCAGATGAGTGATGCGAATAAATGGGAATATCATGGTACACGGGATGAAGTGACCGGCATGGGATACGAGCCATGTAAGCGCTGTAATCCTTAAAAGATGCAAAATCGTTGTAAAAATGTAAAAAATACAAAAAATTGAAAAAATTTCAAAAAAGGGGTTGACGAAAGGGGAGTAAGGTGCTATACTCTCCAGTGTCAAGCAGTTGTGGCGGAATTGGCATACGCGCTAGACTAAGGATCTAGTCTGGGATAACTGGGTACGGGTTCAAGTCCCGTCAACTGCATAAAAGAGTTCGATTTTTATCGGACTCTTTTTTGCTTCACAGGAAAGCAATGTCCTGTAAAGTAAAAATGCTCCGCGCGGATGTACCAAAGCACATGCTTTGTTCTGGCAGGTATGCGATAAAGCACAGCAAGTTATCTGAATCGTAGAAAAAATACAAAAAATATAAAAAAATCAAAAAATACTGTTGACAACCACAGAAACCTGTGGTATAAATATAGCTGTGATGCGGAAGTGGCGGAATTGGCAGACGCGCAGGCTTCAGGTGCCTGTGGTAGCAATACCGTGCGGGTTCAAGTCCCGCCTTCCGCACTTTTTTATGTGCATAGGTAAACGGGTTCAGATATTGGACACAAACGGATTAAAAAGATTCTTACTTTTAACAGTGAGAGTCTTTTTTTGCTGTTAAGCCCAAGGTAGAGTCTTGCAAAGATAATAGTTGAATGCTATACTGAATAAATGATTAAGAAAACAAATGCCATGTACAGGAGGAGCAGACATATGAAAAAACTGGAAGAATATGTAAGAAGTATACCGGATTTTCCGGAACCGGGAATTATTTTCCGCGATATTACGACGATTTTGCAGGATCCGGACGGACTGCATCTGGCAATCCAGTCTATGCAGGACAAGTTGAAAGATACAGAATTTGATGTGGTTGTCGGTACAGAATCCAGAGGATTTATTTTTGGTGTACCGATTGCATATAATCTGCACAAGGCATTTGTACCGGTACGGAAAAAGGGCAAGCTGCCGTGTGAGACGGTCAGCAAAGAATATGATCTGGAATATGGAAGTGCCGTGATCGAGATGCATAAGGATTCTATCAGACCGGGACAGAAAGTGGTGCTGGTAGATGACCTGGTGGCAACCGGCGGAACGATCGAAGCTGCCATCAAGCTGGTAGAAGAACTTGGCGGAGAAGTTGTGAAAGTTATTTTCCTGATGGAACTTGCAGGATTAAAAGGTCGTGAAAGACTGAAAGGATACGATGTGGAGTCTGTACTCTGCTATGAAGGAAAATAAAAACAGTAGACAATAGATGGTGGCAGGAACAGCCTGGAAACAGACAACTGCTCCTGGCGGATTTCCGGAAAGAGGGTACTGGCTATGAACGACGAAAAAAAGAAAGTAGACACAACAACAGAAATAAAAAATTCGGAGATGAAAAAAGCGGAGATCAAAAAAGCCGATGCGAATGTAAAAACCATGGAGGATTTTACAAGTCCGGAGATCTTATATGATGAACTGATCGCAAGTGTGAGGAAATATCATCCATCCACAGATATCAGTATGATCGAAAAAGCTTATAAGATTGCCTATGAGGCACATAAGGACCAGAAGAGAAAGTCCGGAGAACCATATATCATCCATCCGCTGTGTGTTGCGATCATTCTGGCAGATCTGGAGTTAGATAAAGAGACGATTGTTGCAGGACTGCTTCACGATGTGGTCGAAGATACGGTTATGACAACCGAAGAGATTACAGAGGAGTTTGGTGCAGAGGTTGCACTTCTGGTTGATGGTGTTACAAAACTGGGACAACTGAGCTATTCTGCTGATAAAGTGGAAGTGCAGGCGGAGAACCTGCGTAAGATGTTCCTTGCCATGGCAAAAGACATCCGCGTCATTTTGATCAAGCTGGCAGACCGGCTTCACAATATGCGTACTCTGAAATATATGAAGCCGGAGAAACAGAAAGAAAAAGCAAGAGAGACGATGGATATTTATGCCCCGCTTGCCCAGAGACTTGGTATTTCCAAGATCAAGGTAGAGCTGGATGACCTTTCGCTGAAATATCTGGAGCCGGAAGTTTATTATGATCTGGTGGAAAAGATCGCTCTGCGTAAAACAGAACGCCAGAAGTTTGTAGATGGCATTGTAGATGAGGTGCGGTCGCATATCGAGAAAGCGGGCATCAAAGCACAGATTGACGGCCGTGTCAAACATTTCTTCAGCATCTACAAAAAAATGGTAAACCAGGACAAGACGCTGGATCAGATCTACGATCTTTTTGCAGTGCGTATCATTGTAGATACGGTCAAGGACTGTTATGCGGCACTTGGTGTGATCCATGAGATGTATAAACCGATCCCGGGACGTTTTAAGGATTACATTGCGATGCCGAAGCCGAACATGTATCAGTCTTTGCATACAACGCTGATCGGACCGGGCGGAAGACCGTTTGAAATCCAAATCCGTACGTTTGAGATGCACCGTACCGCAGAATATGGTATTGCGGCACACTGGAAATACAAAGAAGCTTCCAATAATGGCGGCAATGTCAATGTCTCACGTCAGGAAGAAGAAAAATTAAGCTGGCTGCGTCAGATTCTGGAATGGCAGAAGGATATGTCCGATGGCAAAGAGTTTATGAGTCTCTTAAAGAGCGATCTGGATCTGTTTGCGGAGAGTGTATACTGCTTTACTCCGGCAGGAGATGTCAAGAATCTGCCAAATGGTTCGACTCCGATTGATTTTGCATACAGCATCCACAGTGCAGTCGGTAATAAGATGATCGGCGCGAGGGCAAATGGTAAGCTGGTCAACATCGATTACGTGATCCAGAACGGTGACCGTATTGAGATCATTACCTCGCAGAATTCCAAAGGACCGAGCCGCGACTGGCTGAAGATCGTAAAGAGTGCCCAGGCAAAGAACAAGATCAACCAGTGGTTCCGCAACGAATTGAAAGAAGATAATATTACCCGCGGCAAAGAACTGATGACAGCTTACTGTAAGAGCAGAGGTATTACATTAAGTGATCTGATGAAACCTGCCTATATGGAGAGCGTGATGCGAAAATATGGCTTCCGTGACTGGGATTCTGCACTGGCTGCGATCGGTCATGGTGGTTTGAAAGAGGGGCAGGTTGTCAATAAGCTTCTGGATGAATACAACAAGCAGCATCAGAAAGAGATTACAGATGAGCACATTATGGAGGCGGCAGAGAGCAAGGAGAAAATGCGGATTGCCAAATCCGGAAACGGTATTGTCGTAAAAGGCATCCATGATGTGGCAGTGCGTTTCTCAAAATGTTGTTCCCCTGTTCCGGGAGATGAGATTGTAGGATTTGTGACAAGAGGACGGGGTATTTCAATTCACAGAACAGACTGTGTGAATGTCATAAATCTTTCAGAAGAGGATCGGGCAAGGCTGATCGATGCAGAGTGGCAGAAATCAGATCAGGATAAAAATGAACGTTATACAGCGGAAATCAAGATTTTTGGATACAACCGAACCGGACTTCTGGTAGATATCACCAAGATTTTTACAGAGCGGAAGATTGACTTAAGTTCCCTGAACTGCCGTGTGAGCAAACAGGGGGTTGCAACCATCCTGCTTACCTTTGATGTACAGGGCAAGGAAGAACTGGCAAGCCTGACGGCAAAGATCCGCCAGATTGAAAGTGTGATCGATATTGAGCGTACATCAGGCTGATCGGAGGAAATTTATGGGAAATATAAAAATAGAAAAAATGGTACTTGGCATGGTACAGACCAATACCTGGTTTGTAAGCCATGAAGATACAAAAGAATTGCTTCTGATCGATCCGGCAGATGATGCAGGGCAGATCATTCGGAAAGTGGAAGCAGATGGTCTGAAGCTACAGGCAATCCTGCTCACACATGGTCATTTCGACCATATTGGTGCTGTGGATGATTTAAGGGCGCATTTTAAAGGTGTACTGTGCTATGCCGGTGAGAAGGAAGCGGAAGTCCTGGAAAATGGCAGTTACAATCTTTCAGCTTCCTGGGCAACCAGCCTGGCCGTCCGTGCAGACCAACTGGTAAAAGATAAGGAAATCCTCACCCTTGCAGGTTTTAAAATCCAGGTGATCGAGACACCGGGGCATACCAGGGGTGGTGTCTGCTATTATCTGCCGGAGGAAGGTGTATTATTTTCCGGGGATACGCTGTTTCGCGCCAGCGTCGGCAGAACAGATTTTCCAACCGGCAGTATGTCACAGATTGTACGCTCTGTGCGGTACCTGACAGAGAATCTGCCAGGAGATACCATCGTTTATCCGGGACATCAGGAGACAACGACGATTGCCTATGAGGCAAGATTTAATCCATACTTATGAGAGGAACTCCAAAATGATAGCAATACAATTCCAGAAGAGAGATTTTGAGTATGATGTATACAATCTGGTAAAATCGTTTTATCCGGAAGAGGAAATTGCCTTGTTTGACGATGACAGTCCAGCGGCAGAGTACGACGAAAAAATCTCTCTTTTTTACGGGAAAAATAAGATAAGTATCCGCATCGAGCGGGTAAGCGGTGACCGGAAACGTCAGGAAGCGGGCGTGTGGCTGACGGAGGAAATGCAGGAACGGAAAGCAAGAAAAAATCAGACGAAAATATTGTTGTACCACATGTTGCAGAAACGGACCGGTCAGGAACTTCCATGGGGGACGCTCACAGGTGTACGTTCTACGAAAATACCGATGGCACTGATCGATGCCGGACATTCCAATGTGGAGACGGCGAAGATCATGCGGGAGCAGTACCTAGTCAGCAGGGAGAAAACGGCACTGGCCGTTTCCATTGCCAACCGGGAACGCCATATCCTGGAGGACATTGACTATAAAAATGGATACAGTCTTTATATCGGGATTCCATTCTGCCCGACGATCTGCGCATACTGTTCGTTCAGTTCCAGTCCGTTAAAAGTCTGGAAAAATAAGGTCGATGATTATCTGGATGCGCTTTGTCATGAGATCCGGGAAACGGCAGGTCTGTGGTCCGGTCAGATCCTGGATACGATCTACATCGGAGGTGGTACGCCGACCACGCTGGAGCCACATCAACTGGAGCGTTTATTGTCCGAAGTGGAAAAATGTTTTGATATCAGCCACATAAAAGAGTATACTGTGGAAGCGGGCAGACCGGACAGCATCACAAGGGACAAACTGGCTGTGATCCGAAAACATCCGGTGACCAGGATTTCCATCAATCCGCAGACGATGAACCAGAAAACGTTGGATATCATCGGAAGACGGCATACAGTGGCAGACATTAAAAAGGCATTTGCCGATGCCAGGGAGCTTGGATTTGACAATATCAACATGGATCTGATCGTGGGACTTCCGGGAGAAGGCATCGAAGAAGTGGAGCACACCATGCAGGAAGTGCTTGCTCTTGATCCGGACAGCATCACCGTACATTCTCTGGCGATCAAACGTGCGGCACGCCTGAACCTGTTTAAAGATGAATATAAAGAGATGACTTTCACAAACAATCAGAGGATCATGGAGATGACGGAGCAGTATGCGGCAAAAGCCGGTATGTTCCCGTATTATCTCTACCGCCAGAAGAATATGAAGGGCAATTTCGAGAATGTCGGATATGCAAAACCGGAAAAGGAAGGCATCTATAATATTCTGATCATGGAGGAGAAGCAGTCCATCCTGGCACTTGGAGCCGGTGCTTCGACCAAGTTTGTGATGAATGACCGGATCGAACGTGCAGAGAATGTAAAGGACATTAAAAACTATATCGAGCGGATCGATGAAATGATAGAACGTAAGAAACAGGGTTATTGTGACTATGAAAAAAACCGGGTATAATATCATACAGTTCAGCCTGAGCAAGGAACTGCAGCATGGGATGGTGGTCAGCATACTGGCAGGAGAGCTTGCAAGAAAGGCGGGACTGTCAGAAGAACAGTGTCATGAACTGGCGATTGCAGGACTTCTGCATGATATCGGGAAGCTTGAGATGGCAAAATATGTATATCAGAAAGGTCAGAAACCACTTACGATCGAAGAAATCAAATATGTACGTATTCATCCAACGGTCGGTTATGCAATTATGTCTACAAACCAGTATTCAAATTTTATAGCAAAAAGTATTTTATATCATCATGAGAATTATGACGGCAGCGGTTTCCCATCAAACCTGAAGGAAGATGCGATCCCAATTGGGGCGAGGATCCTTCGAATCTGTGATGTGTTTGCGGCACTGATCTCCAATCGTCCGTACCGCAGGGCATTTACCTGGGAGAAAGCAATCGCCATTATGATAGAAGAAATAAAAAATTTTGACCTGAAACTGTTTCTGTGCTTTCTGGAGATTATTCATGATGAATCCATCTGTGAAAGAATCCGGACATGTGGACAGATGAAATGGGATTTAGAGGAGGAAACTTTATGGCAATGAAAAAGAAGCCGGTAACCGGCATGAAAGATATTACACCACGCGAGATGGAGATCCGCGATTATGTGATCCGTATGATCAAGGATACTTATGGAACGTTTGGATTTTCTTCCATCGAAACACCTTGCGTGGAGCACATTGAAAACCTCTCCAGCAAACAGGGCGGAGAAAACGAAAAACTGATCTTTAAGATTTTAAAAAGAGGCGAAAAGCTGAAGATCGACACGGCCGAAACCGAAATGGATCTGGTAGACGGCGGACTGCGATACGACCTGACCGTTCCGCTTTCCAGATATTATGCAAATAATGCAAATAATCTGCCGAGTCCGTTCAAGGCACTGCAGATGGGAAATGTATGGCGTGCGGACAGACCGCAGAGAGGCCGTTACCGCCAGTTCATGCAGTGTGATATCGATATCCTCGGCGAGCCGACGATCCTGGCAGAGATCGAGCTGATCCTGGCAACTTCTACGCTGGTCGGCAAACTGGATTTTGAGAATTTCACGATCCGCATTAACGACCGCAGGATCTTAAAAGCCATGGCAGCATGCAGCGGTTTTTCGGAAGAGAGTTATGATACCGTCTTTATCATTCTGGATAAGATGGACAAGATCGGCAAAGAAGGCGTGGCAGAAGAACTGGAAAAAGAAGGATTTGCAAAAGAAAGCATCGACAAGTACTTGTCTCTGTTTGATGAGGTGACCGGAGATGTAAACGGTGTACGCCGCTTAAAAGAACTTCTGGAAGGCTTCCTGGATCAGAAGATCGCAGAAGAACTGGAGACGATCATCCAGAGCGTTGACGCTGTCAAAACAGCAAAATTCCAGATCGTGTTCGATCCGACCCTCGTTCGCGGTATGTCCTACTATACCGGACCAATTTTCGAGATCAGCATCGATGGATTCGGCGGTTCCGTCGGAGGAGGAGGCCGTTACGATGAGATGATCGGCAAATTCACCGGTCAGAAGACCTGTGCATGCGGATTCTCCATTGGATTCGAGCGTATCGTTATGCTGCTTCTGGAGCGTGATTATCAGGTTCCAAGCAAAGCAGGCAAAAAGGCATATCTGATCGAGAAAAATATGCCGGGTGACAAGCTGGCTGCGATCTTCAAAGAGGCCGCAGAAGAACGTAAAAACGGCAGCATCGTCAGTGTCAATATGATGAAGAAAAACAAAAAGTTCCAGAAGGAACAGATGACGGCAGAAGGCTACACAGAATTCAAAGAATTTTTCTGTGACGCTATGAGATAAAGGAGGACAAAAGCAAATGGCTGAATCAATGAAAGGCCTGCACAGAAGCCACAGATGTGCAGAAGTCGTAAACGCAGCGATCGGCAGCGAAGTAACTGTCATGGGCTGGGTACAGAAAAGAAGAAATCTTGGTGGTATGATCTTTATCGATTTAAGAGACAGAAGCGGTCTGTTACAGATTGTTTTTGATGAGAATGATATCGGAACCGAAGGATACGAAAAGGCCGGAAAACTGAGAAGTGAGTTTGTCATTGCGGTAACCGGTAAACTGGAAAAACGTGGCGGAGCAGTCAACGAAAATCTTGCAACCGGCGAGCTGGAAGTAAGAGCAGAGAGTCTGCGTATTCTTTCTGAGTCCGAGACACCGCCATTCCCGATCGAAGAGCATATCCAGACAAGAGATGAACTTCGTCTGAAATATCGTTATCTGGATCTGCGTCGTCCAAACCTGCAGAGAAACCTGCTGCTTCGAAGTAAGGTGGCAACCGCGATCCGCCGCTTTATGGACGAAGAGGGATTTCTGGAGATCGAAACGCCGATCCTGATCAAGAGTACTCCGGAAGGTGCAAGAGACTACCTTGTACCAAGCCGTGTACATCCGGGCAGCTTCTATGCACTGCCGCAGTCACCGCAGCTTCTCAAACAGTTACTGATGTGTTCCGGATACGACCGCTATTTCCAGATCGCAAAATGTTTCCGTGATGAGGACTTAAGAGCAGACCGTCAGCCGGAGTTCACACAGGTCGATATGGAACTTTCTTTCGTTGATATGGACGACGTCATCGATGTCAATGAGCGTCTTCTGAAATACATTTTCAAAGAGATCGGTGTGGATGTACAGCTTCCAATCCAGCGTATGACCTGGCAGGAAGCCATGGACCGTTTCGGTTCTGACAAACCGGATATCCGTTTCGGCATGGAACTGCAGGATGTATCCGAAGTGGTAAAAGGCTGCGGATTCGGCGTATTTACCGGAGCACTGGAAAACGGCGGAACCGTTCGCGGTATCAATGCCAAAGGACAGGGCCATATGCCGAGAAAGAAGATCGATGCACTGGTAGAAGTTGCGAAGACTTATGGTGCAAAAGGACTGGCATATCTGGCAGTCAATGAAGACGGAACTTACAAATCTTCCTTTGCAAAATTCTTTGAAGAAGAACAGTTAAAAGAACTGGTAAAAGCAATGGACGGAGAGCCGGGAGACTTACTGCTGTTTGCTGCGGATAAGAAAAAAGTTGTCTGGGATGTACTTGGTGCACTGCGTCTGCATCTGGCAAAGAGCCTGGATCTGCTGAAAAAAGACGATTTCCGTTTCCTGTGGGTTACGGAGTTCCCGTTGCTTGAGTGGTCAGAAGAGCAGAATCGTTTCGTTGCCATGCATCATCCGTTCACCATGCCGATGGAAGAAGACCTCGATAAGATCGATACCGATCCGGGAGCAGTACGTGCCCAGGCATACGATATCGTACTGAATGGAAACGAGATCGGCGGCGGAAGTATCCGAATCCACCAGGATGACATTCAGTCCAAGATGTTCGAAGTACTTGGATTTACACCGGAACAGGCACAGAAACAGTTCGGATTCCTTCTGGATGCATTCAAATACGGAGTACCGCCACACGCAGGACTGGCATACGGACTGGACCGTCTGATCATGCTGATGGCAGGCGAAGACAGCATCCGTGAGGTTATGGCATTCCCGAAAGTAAAAGATGCTTCCTGCCTGATGATGCAGGCGCCGGATGAAGTAGATCCGAAGCAGTTGGAAGAACTTGGTCTTGAGATCGAGAAAAAAGAAGAAAAAGAAGAGAAATAAAAACTCTGGAACTGAAACAGAGAAAAAGAGCAAAAGAAATCCCGGATATCTGAAGAATATTCAGATATCCGGGATTTTTCTGCTATAAATCCAAAACAGGGAAAATGAGACGGGGCTGTTACGGACTGGTTTCTGTTTCAAACGTACCTTCTGAGGTATCTGAGGAATCATTCTGGAAATTTTCGATTGCTGCACCGGCATTTCCAAGAAGTGCATTTGTAAAATCTTCGTTTAACTGCATTTCCCAAGAAGAACCATTGTTTGTAAAATGAATGACTACTTCGGTGTCTGTGGTAGCTTCGTTTTCAGTAAGTGCCTGCGCAAGAAGCGAGGCGGTTTCATCGGCAAGTTCACTGGAGGAAGCGCGGATAGATTCTGTAGTTGCCGCATAATCCATCAGAAGTTCCTGATAACGTTTGAGAACACATTCCATATCCAGACTGGTGATCGTAATCTTGGCTGTTGCAGACTTCTGTTCCTGATCTTCTGTAACGGAGAGGATTTTGTAAGAAATGTGCCTGCTGAGCTGTTCGGCAAGGGCATCATCCGTCTTTTCGTAATTCTGGCTGTAGGTGGAAAAAATATCCTGCATATTCAGGTAAGTTTTCCATTCCTCCGGCGACTTTGCCATAAGACCTTCCAGAACCACGGTGATCATTTCTTCCGGTGTGACCAGATAGGGATCTTTTAAATAGCTGATAAAACCACTGACAAGATCGTCCTCAAGCTGGTCGGTATTCTGGATCATCCAGCCATCCTCCGTTTTCAGAAGGGAGATATCTGCCGGGCGCGTGACCAGAGGATAGGAGTTTTCGGACAGGAGATCTCCAAGAAGCGCAAAGTACGAATTAAGTGACATTTCCTGCTGCGAAGAACTGCCGGTGCTTTTCTGTACCAGGGCAAGACAGACGTCTTTTGCCAGAGCATGCGTATCCAGGTTGGTGATCTCAACATGGACAGATGCTTTGTTGTCATTTATGGACGTACTTTTTATTTTGTAATCAAAATCCTGAAAAAACAGCTTGACGGCGTTGGTTGTCTCTGTTCCGACATCACTTGTGGATGAATTGGAATTCATCATGTCCTCATAAGAAATAAAAGCTTTGATCGTATTTTCATCCAGCTTCCGGATCAGTCCCAGTTCTCTTTTGACCGCTCTTTGCGGTGTGTCCTTGGAACAGCCGGTCAGTGAGAAAAGTGCAAACAGCAGCAAAAGAACCGGAAACAGAAATATGGGAAAATGTTTATGCTGCATAAAGTCCTCCAAATTTATAAAGTATATTTTATGATAATTGAGCTAAAAGATGCCTTTGCATCATTTTATATGATATAAAAGCTATTGTCAAACATCTTGACATTTATGCAAAGGTTCTATATAGTAGAAGCAACTTGCCAATGAATAAAAATTCAGAAAGAGAGGACCAGATATGTACTCATTAGATGAAGTAAGGAAGGTAGATCCGGAAATCGCAGCATGTATTGTAAAAGAAGAAGAGCGCCAGAACAGCCATATTGAACTGATCGCTTCGGAAAACTGGGTGAGCAGGGCAGTGATGGCGGCAATGGGAAGCCCGCTTACGAATAAATATGCAGAAGGTTATCCTGGAAAACGTTACTATGGCGGATGTCAGTGCGTGGATGAAGTAGAGCGTCTGGCAATCGAACGGGCAAAGGAACTGTTTGGATGCACATATGCAAACGTACAGCCACATTCCGGTGCGCAGGCAAACATGGCAGTCTTTTTTGCGATGCTGAAGCCTGGAGATACGGTGATGGGTATGAATCTTGCGCATGGCGGTCATCTGACACATGGAAGTCCGGCAAACTTTTCCGGTGCATATTTTCACATTGTTCCGTATGGAGTAAACGATGATGGCGTGATCGATTATGAAGAAGTAAGAAGGATTGCAAACGAATGCCATCCAAAGCTGATCGTAGCCGGAGCCAGTGCCTATGCAAGGATCATTGATTTTAAGAAATTCCGTGAAATTGCAGATGAAGTGGGCGCATATCTGATGGTGGATATGGCACATATTGCAGGACTTGTGGCAGCAGGGCTTCATCCAAGTCCGGTTCCATATGCAGATGTGACCACGACAACCACACATAAAACACTGCGTGGGCCAAGAGGCGGTCTGATCCTTTCCAGTGAAGAAACAGCAAAGAAATTCAATTTCAATAAGGCAATCTTTCCAGGAACACAGGGAGGTCCGCTGATGCATGTGATCGCGGCAAAGGCAGTCTGCTTTAAAGAAGCATTATCTGACGATTTCAAGGTTTATGCACAGGGCGTGATCGACAATGCACAGGCACTTTGCGCAGGACTTACAAAACGTGGTATCCGCATTGTTTCCGGAAAAACAGAAAATCATCTGATGCTCGTGGATCTGACAAACACCGGAAAGACGGGAAAAGAAGCAGAAAATCTGCTGGATGCAGTCAACATCACCTGTAACAAAAACACGATCCCGAATGATCCGAATTCTGCATTTGTGACAAGTGGTGTCCGCCTTGGAACGGCAGCCGTGACTTCCAGAGGCATGAATACAGAAGATATGGATGTGATCGCAGAAGCGATCGCGATTGTGCTCAAGGATGAAGAAAATGCACAGGAAAGAGCAAAAGCGCTTGTAAAAGGACTGACAGAGAAATATCCGCTGATCTGATATAGTCTGTGGTATTTCTGAATTATAAAAATGAAGAAGAGAAAAGCTCCCGCAAATGGGGGCTTTTCAATTTTAAAAAAATTTTAAGTATTCAAGAAAATGGGAATGTGCTATACTGTACGGGTCAAATTACACAGAATTTATTTTACAGGGGCAGGAGGACAGAATGGACAAAAAGAAATTGATCATAGGAGGTACTGCGGCAGGCGTGGTTCTTGTCGCTGCGATTATTGGTTTTGTTTTCTTAAGGGGGAAAGCTTCCGGTTCAAAAGATGGAGGAAATCTGGTATATGTAGATTCCGTGGCATCGATCACCGGACTTGGAAGCGGGACTGGACAGCGCAACCGGTTTGCCGGCGTGGTAGAACCGCAGAAAACGGTTACGATCAAACAGTCATCTGATAAAAAAGTGAAGGAATGTTATGTAAAAGAAGGCGATGAAGTCAAAAAAGGGCAGAAGCTTTTTGTATATGATACATCAGAAGCAGAAGAAAACCTTTCTTCCAAAGAAATAGAGATTGACCGTATCAAGATGGATATTGAAACCTATAAATCAAATGTGGCAACGCTTCAGAAAGAAAAGGCAAATGCCTCCAGTGATGAGCAACTGGACTATACGGTACGTATCCAGTCAGCACAGAATAATCAGAAAAAGAGTGAATACGAACTGAAAAGTACACAGCAGGAAATCGAACAGCTTAAAAAGAGCATCCAGGAAGCAGAAGTGACCAGCGAGATTGATGGTGTGGTAAAATCCATCAACAATGCGGAAGATGACAATGCCGCCTCTTATGGATCAGACAGCTCAGATGCCTATATGACACTTCTTTCTACCGGCTCTTACCGTATCAAAGGTACGATCAATGAACAGAACCGTACCGCTTTAAATGAAGGAGATGCGGTTGTCATACATTCCAGAGTGGATGAAAATCAGACGTGGACGGGAACCGTTTCCAGCATTGACCTGGAGCATCCGGAAAACAGCGGCAACGACAATGGCTATTATATGTCAAGTTCTTCTTCCAGTGATACGACCTCATCAAACAGCTATCCATTTTATGTAGATCTGGACAGTGATGATGATCTGATGCTGGGACAGCATGTTTACATAGAAAAAGATGAAGGACAGCTCGAAAACAGAGAAGGTCTGTGGCTGACCAGTTACTATATCGTTCAGGAAGAAGGACAGGATCCGTATGTCTGGGCAGCAGGAAAACATGACAGGATTGAAAAACGAAAAGTTACACTTGGCGAGTACGATGAAAAACTGGATCAGTATCAGATCACAGATGGTCTGACAGAGGATGATTACATTGCTTATCCGGAAGATTCTATCGTGGAAGGTGAAAAAGTTACCAGAAATATCCAGGATCTGTACGGAAATGATTCGGACGTGCAGGATGACAGTTCTTTTGATGATAACGGGGATGTAACCGGTATGGATGGATTTGACGGGGAAGATTACACAGGTGATGGTGAGGACATGCCAGAAGAAGGCATCAATTCGGATGACGAAGAAGGCTATGTAGGAGCTGGAGACGCGCAGGACGAAGAGGCAGGTCTTGCCGGAATTGATGAAGAGGACGATTCTTCTTTGGATATGCCGCAGGAAGAACTGGAGACCGGAGATGCACCGTTGGGCATAGAGTAATGCTGCATTGGAGGAAAAAACAGTGATATTGGAATTAAAACATATTTATAAGGACTATATTCAGGGCAGTATGGTCGTTCCGGTACTGAAAGATATCAATCTGCAGGTGGAAAAAGGAGAATATCTGGCAATCATGGGGCCATCTGGTTCCGGAAAGTCTACCTTGATGAATATTGTTGGATGTCTGGACCGCGCGACAAAAGGAGAATTTATTCTGGATGGTCATATGGTAGAGAACCTGAAAGATAATGATCTGGCAGATCTGCGCCTGAACAGTATTGGATTTGTATTTCAGACCTTTCAACTGCTTCCAAGACAGACGGCACTGGAAAATGTAGCGCTTCCGCTTATTTATGCCGGTGTGCCAAAAGCGGAGCGTACCAGACGCGCAGCGGCAGCACTGGATAAAGTGGGACTTTCAGATCGTATGCATTTTATCCCGAATCAGCTTTCCGGAGGACAGAAACAGCGTGTGGCGATCGCAAGAGCGATCGTGAACAATCCGACTATTCTGCTTGCCGATGAACCTACCGGTGCGCTGGATTCGAAATCCAGCCATCAGGTAATGGAACTTTTTCAGAAGCTGAATGAAGAAGGTGTCACCGTTGTCATGATCACACATGACAGTGGCGTGGCAAAGTGTGCCAGAAGAATTGTAGATATATTTGATGGAGAAATATCAGAACGTGGCCGAAAGGAGGAAACTCTTTGAAGAAAAAGAATGTGATGATCATACTTGCAGTCGTACTGGTCTGTGCGATCGGTATTACTGGCATTGCACGGGCGGTCAGAGGCGGAGGCAGTGCAGTCGAGGTTACGCAGATATCTTATCTGAACAGCGGCTGGTGGGGCGAAAGTATGTCAAGCGGCGGCTATGTTACCGCAAATGCTTCCCAGGAAGTCTATCTGGACAGTGATAAGGTTGTGGAAAAGGTTTATGTGAAAGAAGGAGACAAAGTCAAGATTGGTGACACACTCCTGGAATACGATAAAACACTCCTGGAACTGGATCTGGAAGAAGAAAAGTTAGATAAGCAGATTAAGGAAATGGAACTGAAAGGAGCACAGAGTGACCTGGAAAAACTGAAAAAGATCACGCCAATCCCGGATAGTGAGGGAGGTGGAACCGCTCCAGGTTCTTCACTGGATGATGATGACACAAGCGATGACTGGAACAGCCGGGATGACAGTGATGATGACGATGACAGCGGAGATATGGCAGCGGCAGAAATCGTCAGGAATCCGATGACGCTGGTAAGCACAGCAGAGAATCCGGATGTGCAGGTAATCGATGCGGCAGGCGGCACGGGTGCAGAAAGTGAGACAGCGGCAAGTGAAACGACATCAACCGAAAGTCAGCAGCCGGCAACCGAAACACCGGCAACTTCCGAAACTGAAAGTGAAGCCCAGACAGAAGAGACAGAGGACTCTCCGCTTGCAAAAACAAAAGCATACAAAAAGCTGGATTATAAGACGAAATATTATAAAGGAAGTGGTACAAAGGCAGATCCATACCTGTATCTTTGTAAAGATGGAGCAGAGATTTCTTCTTCCTTTATGAATATGATCCTCGGATTTAATACCGATGGCAGTTCAAAGAAAAAAGGAGGAGTTGCCAAAGATGGAAAAGGCTGTTATGCAGTTCTGCAGATCCGTGAGGGCGATTCTCTGGCAGGTGGATTTATCAAATCCGTCACGATCAATGGTACGGTGGATGTAAGCAAGGCTTATGCACCGGATGTGACCTGGACATTTACCAGTCAGGGTATCACAAAGAACGTACCGGATATTGCAGATCCGAAGCCGGATGATGAGCCGGATGAGCCGGATGGTCCAGGTGAAGATCCGTTTGAACCGGGGGATGATGTCTACACGGTATCCGAACTGAAACAGGCGATTGCCGAAAAAGAAAAAGAAATCAAAGAACTGCAACTGGATATCCGTGATTCGGAAGTGAGCGTAAAGCAGGCACAGAGAAAACTGGATGATGCCATCATCAAGGCAACCATCAATGGCGTAGTCAAAAGTGTAGGAGATCCAAAAGTCGGACAGGTAGAAGGAGAGGCCTTTCTGACGGTTACCAGCAACAAAGGTATGTATGTAAAAGGAACGATCAGTGAGATGGATCTTGGAACTGTCAAAGTAGGTTCTATGATAACCGGGACTGCACAGGAAAGCGGGACACCGATTTCAGCGGAGATTACCGAGATTTCTCAGTATCCTTCCGAGTCAGACAGTTTTTATGGCGGCGGAGATAGTAATCCGAACGCATCCAGTTATCCATTTACCGCATACATCGAAGATTCAGACAATCTGATCAATCACGAGTATGTCGATCTTCAGATTGAAGGAAACAGTGACAGTGCATCATCTATTTATCTGCCAAAAGCACTGATCCGTACTGAAAACGGTCAGAGTTATGTTTATATTGAGGGGGATAATAAAAAACTGAAAAAACAGTATGTCCGTACTGGACAAACGTTATATTCTACTTATATCGAAGTGAAAGAGGGATTGACAGAAGAAGACTGGATTGCATTCCCTTATGGCAAAAATCTCAGAGAGGGTGCTTCCGTCAAGGAACTGGAAGGCAGTGGTTTTGCCGATAAATTGTATTAAGGAGGCAGAAACGTGTTAGAAAATATACGACTGGCATTTCAGGGAGTGTGGTCACATAAGCTGCGTTCTATGCTGACAATGCTTGGAATCATCATCGGTATCGCTTCTATTATTTCCATCGTATCCACCATACAGGGAACCAATGAGCAGATCAAGCAGAATCTGATCGGAGGAGGAAACAATACCGTAAATGTAGAACTTTACCGTGCAGATGATAAGATACAGGTTTCCGATTATGAGCAGGCACCGAGCGGAGTGCCGATCATAACAGACGATATCCTGCAGGAGATCAAAGATCTGGATGGCGTAGAGAATGCAGCAGCATATTACAGCAGAAGCTATGCAGAAAGTATTTATTATAATAATAACTCTTTGCAGGGCGCGCAGGTCATGGGAGTGGATAATAATTATTTTAATACAACAGGATATGTTGTCCGTACCGGTCGTACGTTCCGGGAGGAAGACTATAAGGAGTTTCATAAAGTAGTTATTCTGGACCAGTCTGCGGCAACCAGCCTGTTTCAGGAAGAGGATCCGCTTGGAAAGACCGTCGAGATCAACAAAGAGCCATTTACCGTAATCGGCATAGCACAGAAGCTGGAGCAGTTTGAACCGACGATCAACAGTTTTGAAGAATACAACAATTACAAAGGGAATGAAAGTCTGGGTATCGTTTATATGCCGTCTGCGTGCTGGTGTATCCCATATCAGTATGATGAGCCACAGAACGTTGTGGTGCGCGCAGCATCTACAGAAGCAATGACAAAAGTAGGACAGAAAAGTGCCGATATCCTGAACCAGTATATGTCGGTAAAAGAAGAGGACGTAAAGTACAAGGCAACGGATGTTCTTGAACTGGCAGCACAGATTCAGAGTTCCAGCGCAACCATGAATACACAGTTAATCTGGATCGCCAGTATTTCACTGCTGGTAGGCGGAATCGGTGTTATGAACATTATGCTGGTATCAGTAACAGAACGAACAAGTGAGATCGGACTGAAAAAAGCGATCGGTGCTAAGAAACGGAGCATTCTTACACAGTTTCTGACGGAGGCGGTCGTTCTGACCAGCCTTGGAGGAATTGTCGGTGTGATTGCGGGCAATATACTGGCGCAGGTCATTCATAAAGTTTCCGGTACGCCGGTTGCAATCAGTATTCCGGCAATTGTGATATCGGTGCTGTTTTCTATGGTGATCGGTATTGTATTTGGACTTTTGCCGTCTGTACAGGCAGCAAACTTAGATCCAATTGAAGCTTTGCGTCACGAATAAACAAAAGGGAGGAACAGAGTATGGCAATCAGTTTACAAAAGGGAAAAAAGGTCAGCCTGAAAAAAACACAGAAAGAGTTGGGAGAGATTCTGGTCAATTTAAACTGGAACAGACCACAGCAAAAAGGATTTCTGGCATCGCTGTTTGGACCAAAGGCTATCGACCTGGATCTGGGATGTCTGTATGAACTGAAAAACGGAAAAAAAGGAACTGTTCAGGCGCTTGGAAGGGCATTCGGTTCTCTGACACAGCCGCCTTATATTGCACTGGATGGCGATGACCGTACCGGAGCAAATGCGGAAGGTGAAAATCTGCGTATCAATGGAAATAAAATTTCAGAGTTTAAGAGAATCCTGATCTATACTTATATTTATGAAGGAGTAGCAAACTGGAAACAGGCAGATGCAACGGTTACGATCAAATATCCGGGTGCAGAAGATCTGATCGTGAAAATGGATGATTATGAGTCCGGAAATATTATGTGTGGGCTGGCATTATTGGAAAACCAGAATGATGAGACCTTCAGCGTGGAAAAAATCGTTCAGTTTTATTCCGGGCATCGGGCACTGGACAAAGCCTTTGGCTGGGGTCTGAACTGGAAAAACGGCAGAAAATAGTAAAAAACACTTGCGGTGTGAATTTTTTTATGATACACTACCAGAGGCAAAAAATAATCACGTGTGTGGATTCTGAAGATGGTGCTGCTTGACAGTTGATTAGGAAGCGAAAGCACACGGAAGAAAAACCAAAAGGAGAAAAGACATGAGTGTAATTTCAATGAAACAGTTACTGGAAGCAGGTGTTCATTTCGGACATCAGACAAGAAGATGGAATCCTAAAATGGCTCCGTATATCTACACAGAGAGAAATGGTATCTACATCATCGACCTGCAGAAAACAGTAGGTATGGTAGATACAGCTTACAAAGCAGTAGAAGATATCGTAGCTGACGGCGGTACCGTTCTTTTCGTTGGTACAAAAAAACAGGCTCAGGATGCTGTTAAGACAGAAGCTGAGAGATGCGGAATGTACTATGTAAACGAAAGATGGCTTGGTGGTATGCTGACAAACTTCAAGACCATCCAGAGCAGAATCAAACGTCTGAAAGAGATCGAGGCTATGCAGGAAGACGGTACATTTGATGTGCTGCCGAAAAAAGAAGTTATTGCTCTGAAAAAAGAGATGGATAAACTGCAGAAAAACCTTGGTGGTATCAAAGATATGAAGAAAATCCCGGATGCTATCTTCGTAGTAGATCCGAAAAAAGAAAGAATCTGCGTTCAGGAAGCTCATACACTGGGTATTACTCTGATCGGTATTGCAGATACAAACTGCGATCCGGAAGAACTGGATTATGTAATCCCAGGTAATGATGATGCTATCCGTGCCGTAAAACTGATCGTTTCCAAGATGGCAGACGCTGTTATCGAAGCAAATCAGGGTGCAGAAGAAGCAGTAGCTGAAGAAGCTGCAGAAACAGAAGAAGCAGCTGAATAATCAATAGATACAAAGCAAATATACCACTTATTATCCGGAGGAAAATAAAATGGCAGTTACAGCAAAACTGGTAAAAGAGTTAAGAGAAATGACCGGAGCAGGTATGATGGACTGTAAAAAAGCCCTGACTGCTACAGACGGTGATATGGACAAGGCTGTTGAGTTCCTGAGAGAAAAAGGACTGGCAACCGCTCAGAAAAAAGCAGGAAGAATTGCAGCAGAAGGTATCGTAATGCTGAAAGTTTCCGAAGACGGCAAAAAGGCTGTTGCAGTAGAAGTAAATGCTGAGACAGACTTTGTTGCAAAGAATGAAAAGTTCCAGGGATATGTTGCACAGGTTGCAGAACTGGCTCTGAACACAAAAGCAGCAGATATCGATGCATTTATGGAAGAAGAGTGGACATTCAGCGAGTCCGCTACTGTAAAAGAAGAACTGGCTCATCAGATTGCAACCATCGGCGAGAACATGAACATCCGTCGTTTTGCACAGGTAACAGAAGAAAACGGTTTCGTAGCTTCTTATACACACATGGGCGGTAAGATCGGTGTTCTGGTTGACGTTGAGACAGACGTTGTAAACGATGCAGTAAAAGAAATGGCTAAAAACGTAGCAATGCAGGTTGCAGCTCTGAAACCGCTGTACACAAACGACAGCGAAGTAAGTGCAGAATACATTGCTCATGAAAAAGAAATCCTGCTGGCTCAGATCATGAACGATCCGAAAGAGTCCCAGAAACCGGAAAAGGTTATCCAGGGCATGATCGCAGGCCGTATCAACAAAGAGCTGAAAGAAATCTGTCTGCTGGATCAGGTATA
>CAJMMS010000030.1 GCA_905214675.1 uncultured bacterium | reverse complement strand
TCAAATCAAGCCCTGCATCATCTTCTTGTGAGTAGTCCTCCGGCTTTTCATCCATATCCTCCTTAATAAATTCCGTTTGTTGAACTAAGTATACCATAAACTTTTATCTTAGGAAATGTTTTAATTTTCAATCACACAGGGGTGGAAGAAATCTCTAACGTGCAACCTCCTTTTTGTCTGGATTTTCTCAGGGTACCAAAGTTGGTACCCTGAGTGGTACCCTGCCCTTTTCGGGCAAAACAAAAGAGCCTGAATGCCTTGATTTTAAAGGCTTTCAGGCTCCTAAGGAGCAGGGGATGAGAGAATCGAACTCCCGCTAAAAGTTTTGGAGACTTCTGTCATACCATTTGACCAATCCCCTGTATTGTGTCCGTGACACGCTCTATATATTAGCAAATATATCAGAATTTGTCAACAACTTTTTGAAAATATTTTCAAAAAAGGTAACAGTTCAGCCATAAACGAGATTCAGGAGAATGTATCGCAGCCGGATCGGGCTTTCATGGCTGAACTGTTATAAAAACACACGGATATCCACGCTCATCCACCGGAGTCAATCTCACATCTGATGTGGATTTCGATTTTTATAGTAAATGTATTTCAGACCTTTCAACAGCAGCTTATCGTCCAGAATGACATGTTCCAGGCAGTGTGGGACGATGAAACATGCAAGCCCTCCGGTAGCCACTACCGTTGCTTTTTCACCAAGTTCACGGTTGATACGCTGGATCATTCCGTCCAGGCAGGAAGCATTTCCATAGATCATACCGCTCTTCATACAGTCGATGGTGTTGGTACCGATCAGACGGCGAGGCTCTTCCACGCCGATACGCGGCAGTTGTGAAGTACGGCTGGTCAGCGAGTCGGTAGAAACACGGATTCCCGGAAGGATCATGCCGCCGATATAATTTTTCTTATTGTCGATCACAGAGATCGTGGTCGCTGTACCAAGGTCGATCAGGATCAGTGGAACCGGATATTCACTGATGCCGGCCACCGCATTGACAACCAGGTCACTTCCGAGTGTTTTCGGGTTATCCATCAGAATGTTCAGACCGGTTTTTACGCCAGGACCAACGATCAGAACTTCCGCATCGGTGATCTTATGGATTGAATCGCGGATCACATTGGTGATTGGCGGAACAACGGAAGAAATGATGGCACCTTCGATTTTTTTAGCATTGATCTGATAAATTTCCAGAACATTTTTGAAGCTGATGGCATATTCCAGTGTGGTATGTGTCGTATTGGTGGAAAGGCGTTCGGTGAAGAGAACTTCGTCCCCATGGATACAGCCGATCACAATGTTTGTATTTCCGATATCAATTGCAAGAATCAAAATATCCTCCATTCTGCAAAGACACAGAGCGTATGTATTCAAGTCGAACGCACATGAAGCTGTGCCTGCGATTTAGTTAGCAGAAACTTTTGAAAGATTAGGAACAACTTTCAGCAGTGCTTTTGTGATGACAGTGACAAGGATTGCGGCTGCAATCGCTTCCGGAATACCGGATGCGGTGACCGTACCCATGATCAGACCGAATACAGCGGTGCGTGCCACATCTTTGGCAGCGGCGTACTGTCCGGCAAAAAGCAGATAAATACTGCCCATAACAAATATCGTATTTACCATCGAACCGACAAAGCCGGTGATGATAAGGGAAAGATAAGAATTCGCTTTCAGTTTTCGAAATAAGATCCACAGCCATCCGGAGATCACGCCGATCATAATGCGGCATCCAACAGAGATCCAGATTGCTTTTACTACACCGGCAAGACCGGTTGTACTCAGAAACGGAGAAAAAGCAAACGAAAGAAGCGTTGGAGCGGTTGTATTGCTGATCAGGGAACAGATGCCGAAAATCGCTCCCAGGATTGCACCGGCGGACGGACCCAAAAGAATCGCACCGATGATAACCGGGATGTGTACAGTTGTCGCCTTAATAATCGGAAGCTGGATCATTCCAAGGGGTGTGTTAGCCAGAAGAATGACGATCGCTGCCATAAGTGCAACACTGACCAGGTATCGAGTGTCCTTTTTCATAGTAAAAAATCCTCCTAAAAAATATGGATATAAGTAGCCAGGCAAAGGGTTTTGCGCCCATTTGTTCCTTGGCTCATAATCATCAGTATCATAGCATAGCGAATTTTAAATGACAAGGGAAAACGTGTAATTTTTCCAGGCAGGCTGACAATACACAAAAAGTATGTTATCATAAACAGAAAAAGTTTTATCGTTGCATAGATAATTTAAAAAAGAACGTGAGGTTTTGTGATGTTAAAGGGAAAGACGGTAGTACTTGGGATAACAGGAAGTATTGCAGCATATAAAATGGCAAATGTGGCAAGTATGTTAAAGAAACTGCATTGTAATGTGGAAGTGATCATGACGAAGAATGCAGCCAATTTTATCAATCCGATCACATTTGAGACGCTCACCGGAAATAAGTGCCTGATCGATACGTTTGACCGGAATTTTCAGTTTCAGGTAGAGCACATTTCGCTGGCAAAGAGAGCGGATCTTCTGATGGTCGCTCCGGCGAGTGCCAATATAATAGGAAAGCTTGCAAACGGAATCGCGGATGATATGCTGACAACGACGGCACTTGCATGTACCTGTCCGAAGATTATTGCTCCGGCGATGAACACCAATATGTACCTCAATCCGATCGTGCAGGACAATATGAAACGCATTCAGAACTATGGCTTTGAGATGGTGGAGGCGGCGAGCGGACATCTTGCCTGCGGTGATTCCGGGATCGGCAAACTTCCGGAAGAAAAGCTTCTGGTTGAGCATATTGTGAGGAGTATTGCACGCGAAAAGGATATGAAAGGGCTGAAAGTTCTGGTCAGTGCGGGAGCTACGATGGAAGCGATCGATCCGGTGCGTTATATCACCAACCATTCGACCGGAAAGATGGGATTTGCACTGGCGAAAGCTGCGATGCTGCGTGGAGCTTCCGTGACGGTCGTAAAAGGACACACCGAGGCAGAGGAGCCGCATTTTGTAAAGATGGTTCCGGTAAAAAGTGCACAGCAGATGTTTGAGGCAGTGAAAGAAGAGGCAGCGGATGCGGATATCGTGATCATGGCTGCCGCAGTAGCGGATTATCGTCCGAGTGAAGTTTATGATCAGAAAGTCAAAAAATCTGATGGCGAGATGAGCATTGCCCTCACCCGCACGCAGGATATCTTAAAATATCTTGGGGAAAACAGAAGCGGAAAAACATTTTTATGTGGATTTTCCATGGAAACGGAGCACGTTGTAGAAAATTCACGCAAAAAGCTGGAAAAGAAAAATCTGGATATGATCGTTGCCAATAATTTAAAAACAGCAGGGGCCGGATTTGGCACAGACACCAACGTGATCACGATCATCACAAAAGACGGCGAGCAGGCATTTGATCTTATGAGCAAGGCACAGGCGGCGGACTGTATTCTGGATGCAATCTGTAAGCAAAAAAAGTTAGCATCTTCTTTTTGCTGATGCTATGGAGTACTTATTTTAGTCGGAGTCCTAAGTTGTACCTTTTCTGAGACAGGAAGGATCACGATCAAATATAAGAAAGAGGAAATCAGAATGAAAGAATACGAAACAGTCTGGGAAATTTTTAATGAATGTGCAAACAATCAGATGCGGGATGTCTTTATTGATGAGATCCGCACAGATGATCCGGAAAAATTTGTGTTGGATAAATTCAAGGGAAAAGAAGTAAGCTGTGAAAAAAGTGTCCTTCCGGATGGAAGCCTTGTGTTTGACATTGTGACTTCCGGAATCAGACAGCGCTATACATTTACGGAGATTTAAGGGTATGAAACATTGCTATGGTTTTTGATAGCAGGTTGTAATCCTCGAAAAAATGCGTTATAGTTAGCTGGTACTTTCAGAAATCTCATTGAGAAACAAGTTTTCATGGATTTTTGTAGAATAACTGTAAAACAGTTACGATAAGGATAAAATTGTATGAGGAGGTTTGAAAATGGCTGAAAAACAATGCAGCAGCAGCGGCTGTACCAAGGAAAGCTGCGAGGGATGTCCATCGAAAAATAAACCGGCAAGTTTTCAGGTGGCTTCTAATGAATATACAAAGGTGAAACATGTGATCGGTGTTGTCAGCGGAAAAGGCGGTGTCGGAAAATCTATGGTAACGGCATCTCTGGCAAATCTGATGGCAGAAAAAGGCTATCGTGTAGGTATTCTGGATGCAGATATCACAGGCCCGTCCATTCCGAAAATGTATGGACTGCACGGACCGGCTCAGGCGGACGATAATGGTATTTATCCGCCGCTGGCAGAAAATGATATCAAAGTTATGTCCATCAATCTGCTGATGCCGGATGAAGAAGCACCGGTTATCTGGAGAGGACCGGTTATTTCCGGTATGGTAAAACAGTTCTGGACCGATGTGATCTGGGGTGAACTGGACTATCTGTTCGTGGACATGCCACCAGGAACCGGAGATGTGCCGCTGACCGTATTCCAGTCTCTGCCGCTGGATGGTATTGTGATCGTATCTTCACCGCAGGATCTTGTTCAGATGATCGTAAAGAAAGCATATCATATGGCAAAGAGCATGAATGTGCCGATTCTTGGTATTGTCGAAAACTACAGCTATCTGGTATGTCCGGATTGTGGAAAGAAGATTTCCGTATTTGGCGAGAGCCATATCGAAGAAGTTGCAGGTAAAATGGATCTTAAGGTGCTTGGTAAAATGCCAATCGATCCGGTACTGGCAGAACTTTCTGATAAAGGGAACTTTGCAAAAGCAGCAAATCAATATCTGACGGATGCCTTTGAAGTTCTGCATCAGTTGGATCGCGTAAAAAAAGAGGAATCCTGAGATTCTTATGTAAAGAAAAAAGTTTGCTGATCATATAAAGAACAGTAAGTGTATAAGAAAACTGCTTATACATTTACTGTTTTTTCTTGTAATTCATAAGAAAATATGTTCGAATTTCCAGAGTTTTGTACTTGCATTTTTGTATATCCTATGCTATAATAAGAACAAATATTCGGGAACATAAGTTCTAAATAGAAGGTGCAATATGGTTATACAGGAACATCTGGATATTATGGATAAACTGAAAATTTTAAGTGATGCGGCAAAGTATGATGTGGCATGTACGTCCAGTGGGACACAGCGTAAAGGCAGCGGTACAGGCATTGGGAATTGCGTGGAAGCTGGCATCTGCCATAGTTTTTCAGCAGATGGACGCTGTATTTCTCTTCTTAAGATTCTTCTTACAAACGAATGTGTCTACGATTGCAAGTATTGCATCAATCGTTGCAGCAATGATGTACCGCGTGCTTCGTTTACACCGGAGGAGGTCTGTCAGCTTACGATTGAGTTTTACCGGCGTAATTATATAGAAGGATTATTTTTGAGTTCCGGTGTACTGCAAAGTCCGAATTATACGATGGAACTTCTCTATCAGACCCTTTATCTGCTTCGTACAAAGTATCACTTTGAGGGTTATATCCATGTAAAAGCGATTCCGGGAGCTTCCCCGGATCTGGTTGAAAAGACTGGCTATCTGGCAGACAGGATGAGCATCAATCTGGAACTTCCGACTGCAGAAGGACTGAAAAAGCTGGCACCGCACAAGAGCCGCAGGACGATCCTTGCACCAATGAGGCAGATCCAGGTAAGACAGCAGGAGAATCAGTATGATCTGACAGTGTATCGTCAGACTCCGCGGTTTGTGCCGGCGGGTCAGAGTACCCAGATGATCATTGGTGCGACTCCGGAGAATGATCTGCAGATTATTTCGGTTGCAGAGTCACTCTATCAGAAGTTTCAGTTAAAACGTGTTTTTTATTCTGCGTTTGTACAGGTAAATGAGGATGCCGCACTTCCGGTATTACCTGGGGGTCCGCCGCTTTTGCGGGAACACCGGCTTTATCAGGCAGACTGGCTGATACGTTTTTACGGATTTGAGGCAGGTGAACTTCTTTCAGAAAAACGGCCGAATTTTAATGTGTTTTTAGATCCGAAATGTGACTGGGCGATCGGTCATCTGGAGCAGTTCCCGGTGGAAGTTACTACAGCAGATTACCATACACTTCTGCGTGTTCCAGGGATTGGAGTCAAGTCTGCGAAGCGGATCATCAAGGCGAGAAGATATGGAAGTCTTTCCTTTGAAGGACTGAAAAAGATGGGAGTCGTCCTAAAGCGGGCAGTTTATTTTGTCACTTGCGGCGGCAGGATGTATTATCCGGTCCGGCTGGAAGAAGATGCTATCGTCCGTAATCTGCTTGCCACAGAGAAGAGAGATGTCCGGCTGGAAGTACCCAAGTATCATCAGATGTCGCTCTTTGACGATACGATGCCCTTTGCGGATGCGATGTTTCAGGGAGGTTTGCAGCAGAAGGAAGGAGAACTTGTGATATGACGGTATTTTTGTGTGAGGACAGTGTGTGCGGGATTCTGACTGGTGTCTACGATGCATGGGACAGTAAAAAGGGTCATGCAAATGTGAAGCTTGCTCTGAAAGAGGGCTACCAGCCAGAATTATTTATGGAGTATCAGGGTGTAGAGCCGGATATGGAAAAAGCAGACAAGGTATTTCGTACACTGGAACAGAAAATGTACCGGGAAGATTTCGAAGCACTCTATCGGGCGGTTCTTTCGGCAGATGAGCAGAAAGCAGACAGCATCTATAAAATGATCGTACTGGCACTGCATAACAGAAGAAAACTGATACACAATCTGGAACATCCAGTCATAAGTCATATCTTTCGGAATGCAAGAAAAACAGCTAACGAAGCAGCGCATTATCGGGAATTTCTGCGTTTCCGGGAATTGGAAAATGGCAGTCTGTTTTCGGTTCTTGCTCCACAGGCACAGATTTTGCCGCTGATCGGAGAACATTTTGCAGACCGCTTTCCAATGGAGAATTTCATGATCTATGACAGGACACATCATGCGATGCTGTTGCATCCGGCAGGACAGTCCTGGCTGATTTATGATGGAATCGAAGATTTCTCAGAAGAAGCACTTCTGCTTTCCGAAAAAGAGAAAGAAATGAGTCGTGGATGGCAGATTTTCTTTGATACAGTTGCAATAAAGGAACGGAAAAATCAAAAACTCCAGCAACAGCTTATGCCTGGAAAATTCCGGCGTTATGTGACGGAAGCATTTGAAAAGGAAGAAAAAAGTGCACTTTTCACAAAATAATTTTCACGATTCCTGTCAAAAAGTTATGCTTTTTTATGGTTTTTCATGATAAAAATCGTAAAAAATTACATTGACAAATAAAGAGCTTGGTGTCATAATACGTGCAACGTAAAAAAGTAATTGCTCCGGTCAGTGTATCGTGAGCATTTCTCAAAGACGCAACATTTCACAGAACAGGAGGTTGCATATTATGCTAGAAAAGAAAATCAAACTTACGGAACTTGAAGAAGTTAAGGAATTTGTTCATGCCGCAGAAAAGTGTGATTTTGACATTGATGTATTTTATAATCGAGTAATTATTGATGCCAAATCCATGCTGGGAGTGCTGAGTCTTGATTTATCCAGAGAACTGACTGTAAAATATGGTGGTCAGAATAATGCATTTGAACATATATTGTGTAAGTATGCATGTGCATAAGATCAGACATAGAATAAACATATTAAGAAAAGATTGCTGCAGCGTCAAGGTTTTCTTTGCGTTGCAGCACTTTTATTTTTGAAAGGAAGGGAAAGGGTGGAGCAGATTCACATATCGGTACGGTCCTTGGTAGAATTTTTGCTTCGAAGCGGGGATATTACATCTGGGAAGGGTGGTATTGCAGACAAAGAAGCGATGCAGCTTGGAAGCCGGATCCACCGCAAGATCCAAAGCAGGATGGGAGCAGGATACCAGGCAGAGGTTCCATTGAAAATACAGATTCAAAGGGAAAAGTTCTGTCTTACGATAGAAGGAAGGGCTGATGGCATAGAACAGAGGGAAGATGGGACCATTATAGATGAGATCAAAGGTGTCTACCGGAACGTAAACACGCTTCTGCAGCCGGATCCGCTTCACCTTGCACAGGCAAAATGCTATGCGGCAATCTATGGGAAGGATAAGGGGCTGGAACAGATCCGGGTGCAGATGACATACTGCAATCTGGAAACAGAGGAGATACGCAGATTTGAAGATAAATATTTGATGGAAGAACTGGAACAGTGGTTCACAGCACTTGTGGAAGAGTACTGTCGCTGGTGTCAGATGCAGACAGAATGGAAAATCTGCCGACAGGAATCCATTCACGAATGTGAATTTCCTTTTACATATCGAGAAGGGCAGAAACAGCTCACAGCGTCTGTATATCGGACGATCGAACATAAGAAAAAGATATTTATACAGGCACCGACAGGTGTTGGTAAGACCATTTCCACGGTATTTCCGGCAGTAAAAGCGGTTGGCGAAGGACTTGGCGAACGGATTTTCTATCTGACAGCCAAGACCGTTACCAGAACAGTAGCAGAAGAAGCTTTTTCGATCCTGAAGAAAAGAGGGCTTCGTTATAAGGTACTTACGTTGACAGCAAAAGAAAAAATATGCCCAATGGAAGAAATGGTATGCGATCCGGAGCACTGTGCTTACGCAAAGGGACATTATGACTGCGTAAATGCAGCCGTTTTTGACATGCTGACAGAAACGGAAAATTTTGACCGGGAGGCCATTTTGCAGCAAAGCGAAAAATGGAATGTATGCCCTTATGAAATGACGCTGGATCTTTCGATGTGGGTGGATGCGGTTATCTGCGATTATAACTATGTGTTTGATCCCAATGCGAAGCTGAAGCGCTTTTTTGGTGATGGAATAAAAGGAGATTATCTTTTTCTGATCGATGAGGCACACAATCTGGTAGAACGTGGAAGAGAAATGTACAGTGCTGCGCTGCAAAAGGAGGATTTTCTCAGGATGCGCAGGGAAATTGGAAAGCGGAACAAGAAAATACCACGGTTGCTGGAAAAATGTAATCGCATATTTCTGAACTGGAAACGGGAATGTGAAAGTTATATACAGCTACATGAAGTAGGGGAGCTGATTTTTCCACTTATGAATCTGGTTGGTGAGATCGAAGAGTTTCTGGAAGAAGAGATGCCGGAAGAACTGCATCAGAATATGCTGGAGTTTTATTTTCAAATCAATCATTTCCTGAATATTTATGATCTGGTAGATGAACATTATGTGATTTATGCAGAACATACGGAGTGTGGAACGTTTCAGGTACGGCTTTACTGTGTGGATACTTCGGCAAATCTGCAGAAATGCCTGGATAAAGCGAGTGCGTCCGTTCTGTTTTCAGCAACCCTGTTACCGGTGCAGTACTACATCAGTCTATTAAGTGAAAAGAAAGACGATTATGCTGTTTATGCAGAATCGCCGTTTGATCCCGGATACAGGTGCGTGCTGATCGGGACAGATGTCAGCAGTCGTTATACGAGAAGGGGAGAAGAGGAATATATCAGGATTGCTTCTTATATAAAGAAAACAGTGGAGCAGAAAAAGGGAAATTATCTGATATTTTTCCCATCTTATCGCATGCTTGAGGATGTTGCAGCCTATACAGAACCGTTGCTGGATGGCGAAACAGAATGTGTTTATCAGACGAGCGGTATGACAGAACAGGAAAGAGAAAGATTTCTGGAACGCTTTGAAAAGGAGACAGATGGAAAAAGTGGACTTCTGGGATTTTGTGTGATGGGAGGTATCTTTGGGGAAGGGATTGATCTGAAACAGGATCGTCTCATTGGTGCAGTGATCGTCGGAACTGGATTGCCACAGGTCTGCAGAGAACGTGAAATTCTGAAAAATTATTATGATGAGAAAGGAAAAGACGGATTTGCTTATGCGTATCTTTATCCGGGGATGAATAAGGTTCTGCAGTCGGCTGGGCGTGTGATCCGTACCGCAGAGGATCGGGGGATAGTGCTGCTTCTCGATGAAAGGTTTGCGAGAAGGGAATACCGGCAGATGTTTCCACGGGAATGGTCTGGATATGAATTTTGCAGTCAGAATAATGTGGCAGAAAAACTCAGGCGTTTCTGGGAGGTTTCAGAATATAACCGCTAAAATACGACTTGTCAGAAAATCTGTCAGGTGATACAATAGCAGACAGGTAACTAACCAACCAATACAGAGCATGGAGGAACTTATGAGCAGCGTAAGAAGAGTATATGTGGAAAAGAAGCCGGCTTTTGCTGTACAGGCAAAGGATCTTCGGCATGAACTCCGTAAATATCTGGGAGTATCCGGACTTACAGGAGTCAGAGTACTGATTCGTTATGATGTGGAAAATATATCGGATGATGTTTTTGAAAAAGCATGCAAGACCGTTTTTGCAGAACCGCCGGTAGATACCCTTTACAAAGAAAGTTTCGAGATGGCAGAGAATGCACGCGTCTTTTCTGTAGAATTTCTTCCTGGACAGTTTGACCAGAGAGCAGATTCCGCAGTACAGTGTGTGAAATTCCTGAATGAAGAGGAAGAACCGGTGATCCGTTCTGCCACCACGTATGTGATCGAAGGCGAAGTGAGCGATGAAGAGTTCGAAGCCATCAAACATCACTGCATCAACCCGGTTGATTCCCGCGAGACCGGCATGGAAAAACCGGAAACGCTGGTTGCAAAATTTGAAGAGCCTGCAGATGTGGCGATCCTGGACGGATTCCAGGATATGCCGGAAGCAGAACTGAAGAAACTGTACGATTCTTTGAATCTTGCAATGACCTTCAAAGACTTTTTACATATCCAGAATTATTTCAAATCCGAAGAACACCGTGATCCATCCATGACGGAGATCCGCGTTCTGGATACCTACTGGTCTGACCACTGCCGTCATACAACATTCTCAACAGAACTGAAGAATGTTGCGTTTACCGATGGATATTACCGTGAGCCGATCGAAGGCACTTATCAGAAATATCTGGCTGACCGTGCGGAGATCTTCAAAGGAAGGGACGATAAATTCGTATGTCTGATGGATCTGGCACTGATGGCAATGCGTAAACTCAAAAAAGAAGGAAAACTCGATGATCAGGAAGAATCTGATGAGATCAATGCCTGTAGTATCGTAGTTCCGGTTGAGATTGACGGAAAGACAGAAGAATGGCTGGTTAACTTTAAGAACGAAACACACAATCATCCGACCGAGATCGAACCGTTCGGTGGTGCGGCAACCTGCCTTGGCGGTGCGATCCGAGATCCGCTTTCCGGACGTACCTATGTATATCAGGCAATGCGTGTAACCGGTGCGGCAGATCCGACCGTTTCTGTAAAAGAAACACTCAAAGGAAAGCTCCCACAGAAAAAACTGGTACGTGAGGCAGCTCACGGCTACAGTTCCTACGGTAACCAGATCGGTCTTGCAACCGGATATGTCAAAGAGATCTATCATCCAGATTACGTTGCAAAGAGAATGGAGATCGGAGCCGTTATGGGTGCTGCTCCACGCAAAGATGTAAAGAGAATGACCTCCGATCCTGGCGATATCATCATTCTGCTCGGCGGACGTACCGGTCGTGACGGTATCGGCGGTGCAACCGGTTCTTCCAAAGTCCATACCGAAGCATCTATCGAAGTGTGCGGAGCGGAAGTACAGAAAGGAAATGCACCGACCGAGCGTAAGATCCAGAGAATGTTCCGCCGTCCGGAAGTCAGCAGACTGATCAAAAAGTGTAACGATTTTGGTGCAGGCGGTGTATCCGTAGCGATCGGAGAATTAGCAGACGGACTGAATATCTACCTTGATAAAGTGCCGAAGAAATATGCAGGTCTTGACGGAACAGAAATCGCCATTTCTGAATCTCAGGAGCGTATGGCGGTTGTCGTAGATCCGAAAGATGTTGAGGAATTCCTGAAATATGCAAACGAGGAAAACCTGGAAGCAGTGGAAGTGGCAGTTGTCACAGAATCTCCGCGTCTTGTCCTGATCTGGAGAGACAAAGAGATCGTAAATATCTCCAGAGCATTCCTGGATACAAACGGTGCACATCAGGAGACCGACGTAAAAGCAGAGATTCCTTCACAGGAAAATAAATATTTCACAAAACCGGAAGTAACAGATGTAAAAGAAAAATGGCTCTCCATGCTGGCTGATCTGAACTGCTGTTCACAGAAAGGTCTTGTGGAAATGTTTGACAGTTCCATCGGAGCAGGCTCTGTGCTGATGCCGTACGGCGGTAAATATCAGATGACAGAGACACAGGCAATGGTTGCCAAACTTCCGGTACTGGAAGGCAAGACGGACACCGTAACGATGATGAGCTACGGTTTTGATCCGTATCTGTCAAGCTGGAGCCCGTATCACGGAGCAATCTACGCGGTGATCGAGTCTGTTTCACGTATCGTTGCAGGCGGCGGAGATTTCAGCAAGATCCGTTTCACTTTCCAGGAGTACTTCCGTCGTATGACCGAAGATCCGGCAAGATGGAGCCAGCCGTTCCTGGCACTGCTTGGTGCATACGATGCACAGCTTGGATTTGGTCTGCCGTCCATCGGAGGAAAAGACAGTATGTCCGGAACCTTCAATGAGATTGATGTTCCGCCGACACTGGTATCTTTCGCAGTAGATGTGGCAAGTGACAGGACCATGATCACACCGGAACTGAAAAAAGCAGGAAACAAACTGGTTCTGCTGAAGATTGAGCGTGATGCTTATGATCTGCCGGATTATGAGAAAATCATGGATCAGTATCATAAATTCTTTGAGGATGTCAAAGCAGGCAGGATCGTATCTGCTTACGCACTGGATGGCAATGGTCTGGCAGCAGCAGTCAGCAAGATGGCATTTGGTAATCACAAAGGTGTCAAGATCGATGCACAGGTAGCAAAAGAAGACCTCTTTGCTGCAGATTTCGGAAGCATCGTGGCAGAAGTGCCGGCAGATAAAGTGGCAGAGCTTACGATCGCAGGCATTGTGGTTGGTGAAGTAGAGGACGAGGCAGTACTTTCCTATGGCGATGTAAACGTAACGATCAACGAAGCACTTTCAGCATGGAAAGGTACGCTGGAAAAAGTATTTAAAACGGTATCCGGAGCAGAGACAAACGACGGACCGGCACCGGAGAGCGTAGAAGCACAGCAGGCAGCAGATGGCGGTACGATCGACGAGAACGGCTGCTATCATGCAGGAAGCGTTTATGTATGCAAACATAAAGTGGCAAAACCTCGTGTATTTATCCCGGTATTCCCAGGTACAAACTGCGAATACGACAGCACAAAGGCATTTGAACGTGCCGGTGCAGAAGTGGATGTCAAAGTATTCAAGAACCTGACAGCAGAAGATATCCGCGATTCGGTCGATATTTTTGCAAAAGCGATCGACCAGGCACAGATCATCATGTTCCCGGGTGGATTCTCAGCAGGTGATGAACCGGATGGTTCCGCAAAATTCTTCGCAACAGCATTCCAGAATGCAAAGATGAAAGAAGCTGTTACCAGACTTCTGGAAGAACGGGACGGATTGGCACTTGGTATCTGCAACGGATTCCAGGCACTGATCAAACTGGGACTGGTTCCTTACGGAAAGATCACTGGTCAGACACCGGATTCCCCGACACTGACTTATAACACCATCGGACGTCATATTTCCAAGATGGTCTATACAAAAGTTGTGACAAACAAATCCCCGTGGCTGGCACAGGCGGAGCTTGGAGCAACTTATTGCAGCCCGGCATCCCATGGTGAGGGACGTTTCGTAGCAAGCGAAGAATGGATCAAGAAGCTCTATGCAAACGGCCAGATCGCAACACGTTACGTGGATGTGGATGGCAATGTGCAGCTTAACGACGAAGAATGGAATGTCAACGGTTCTTACTATGCGATCGAAGGTATCACAAGCCCGGATGGACGTGTGCTTGGTAAGATGGCTCATGCAGAGAGAAGAGGAGATTCCGTTGCAATCAATATCTTTGGCGAGCAGGATATGAAGATCTTTGAATCCGGAGTTGCTTACTTCAAATAATTAAAAAGTCAAAAGTTGAAAAGAGGGACTTTGAAAGTAGAAATGCTTTTGAAGTCTCTTTTTATCTTAGCCGGGAAAGAATCACAGCGATTCTGTCAGGTAAAAAATCAGGATCAGGTGTCAGGGCGTGACACGATTTGCGAATCTTAATGGGAAAAAAGGGCGCAGAAAAGAAATAACACAAAAAGAAAGAGAAAAATACCAATCTGTGTCATAAGTGAGAAACAGGTTGAAATGTCCTGGATGCTATAGTAAGGTTAATGCACGGCGCAAGAGAAAAAAGCACGCCGGCATGAGGGAGGAAAAGAGTTATGTATATTCAGGAAAAGAGCAACCAAAATAAAACACCCATCTATCAGCAGATCTGCTGCATCACTTTCAGAGAATCCAGTTCTGGTCCGGTTTTCGGCAATGAAATTGAAAAGAAGCGTTTCCTGGATATGCTCCTGAGTGCAGTGAAAAACAGTTGCGTGAGAATTTATGCATACTGTATTCTGGACAAAGAAGGATACATACTGGCTTCAGCGAAAAATGAACAGGAAGCAGAAAGTATGATGGAAAACATAAAAGAAAATTTTACAGAGTATTACAAAGAGCGTTTTCCGGAAAGCACAATTGCTTTGGAGCATATATGTCAGTGGATTGATTTATATCAGAAAGAAGAACTTGTACAGGCGTGCCTGGAAGTACATCTGCTTCCGGTGAAACATGGTTATGCAAAACAGGAACAGGATTACTGGTGGAGCAGCCTGAAAGAATATATGCTTCGTTACCGGTCCGGGATCATTTATCCGGAGATACTTTTGAAAAGGCTAGATCCAAATTCCAGAAGCGCAGTACGGAAACTGAAAGCACTTCACAGGAAACAGAGAGAATCACAGATCTGACAGGCTCACTATAGTAAAACGTTTCAGAAAAGAAAAAGTGACGCAAAAAACGAAAAAAATTAAATTGTGATGTCGGTTTATTGCCCCTGGTATCCGGTGTACATCTGATGTATAAAATGTAGCAAAAGTGGGAACAAAAAGAAAAAATAAAAAAATTAAAAAAAGTTGAAAAAAAGTGTTGACATTTTGCAGTAATCCGTATTATAATAGCGAAGCAGTCAAGCGATGAACTGCAAAACAAAAACGACATGGGATCTTAGCTCAGCTGGGAGAGCATCTGCCTTACAAGCAGAGGGTCACAGGTTCGAGCCCTGTAGGTCCCATGAAATTAAAAGAATATGGCGGAATAGCTCAGTTGGCTAGAGCATACGGTTCATACCCGTAGTGTCGAGAGTTCGAATCTCCCTTCCGCTACTGTTGAGGCTCTGCAAAATATTTGCAGAGCTTTTTCGTTATCGCAACTACGGATGTGCACCTCACATCTGATGTATGGAACAGAGAAGATCAGGTTATTGTAACTGTAAAAGTGTTTAAATAGTCAAAAGTAAGGAGAATGACAATGCGAGTTGGTATAGGTTACGATGTTCACAAACTGGTAGAAAACAGAGCACTGATCCTGGGTGGAGTTGAGATCCCGTGGGAAAAAGGTCTGCTTGGACATTCTGACGCAGACGTGCTGCTGCATGCGATCATGGATGCACTGCTTGGTGCGGCTGCCCTTGGTGATATCGGAAAACATTTCCCGGACACTGATCCAAAATACAAAGGCATTTCCAGTATCAAACTGCTGGAGCATGTGGGAGCGCTGCTGGAAGAAAATGGTTATGCGGTGGAAAATATTGATGCGGTTGTGATCGCACAGAGACCAAAGCTGCTGCCGTACATCCCGCAGATGGCGGAGAATATCGCAAAGACACTGGGACTTGAGAAAAATCAGGTCAATGTCAAGGCAACGACGGAAGAAGGACTTGGATTTACCGGAAGCGGAGAAGGGATTTCTTCCCAGGCAGTCTGCATGCTCACATCCATAAGAGAGTGGAGCGTGATGGCAGCTTCATCCGAAGAAGGGTGCAAAGGTTGTGGAGGATGCCGTGGATAAGTGTGTAAAGAGACTTGGGATGGGGATAACTTCCGAAAAAACAGCAAAAGCTGTGGAAAACCAGAGAGCAAGAAAACTTTACGAAGAAATTTTTACGGAGGACAGTCCGGCATTTGTAGATTACTATTTTCGCGTAAAAGCAGCAGAAAATGAGATTTTTGTGGTAGAAAGCGAGAAGCAGGAGATTCTGGCAACGTTACATTTAAATCCATATGAAACGATGTTCTGCGGCGAAAAAGTAAAGACCAATTATATTGTGGCAGTGGCAACGAGAGCCGACTGTCGTCATCAGGGCATGATGCGTTCGCTTTTACAGGCTTCCCTTCAGGAAATGTACCAGAAAGAAGAAGCATTTACCTGGCTGATGCCGGCAGCAGAGGCCATCTATCATCCATTTGGATTCCGCTTTATCTATGAGAAAAATAAAATGACCGTGACGGCGGATGTCTGGCAGAAAGCAAAAGCAGATGAAATTTGGCAGAGACATCCGGACCAGAAAACGGGCGAAGCCATTTTCTGTGAAGAAGCAAAAAAAACAGATCTGGCAGAGCTTGCATGTTTTGCGGAGAGTCAGCTTTCAAAGCTGACAGAAGTTTATACAGTTCACGATATTGCTTATTTTGAGCAGCGGATGCAGGAAGTAGGATGCGAGGGTGGAAGCCTGGTGCTGATCCGAAACGAAAACCGGATCTGCGGCTATTTTCTGGCACTGAGAGAACAGAGAGAAGCTTGGGAGATCGTGGTGGAAGATGCCGTGCAGAAAGAGACGTTTCCGGCAGTGCTTTGCTGGTTTGAAGCAGGCGGGGAGAAGTGCACGCTCACTGCGTTTCCAAAAATCTGGGAACAGTATGCACAAAGCGAGCATATTCCGGCGATCATGGGGCGGATCGTGCATCTGGAGCGTTTTGTCCGTTGCCTGAAAACGAAGAAAGAACAGCAGTTCAGAATCAGACTGACCGACAGCCTGATACCGGAGAATAATGGATATTTTCTTATAAAGACAGGGGCCGGAGGAGGAACCGTGACAAAAGTGGAAAATCTGTTAGAAAAAGAAGAGAAAACGTTTCACAGCCTGGATATCGGACGGCTGACAGAAGAACTGTTTCGTCTGCCAGTATTTTTTAATGAAGTTGTCTGAGAATGCTGGTGGAGAAATCGCTGCGAAGGGGCGGTTTACCTTGACAAACTGCGAAATTTTGCATAGACTTAGAACAGATTTTCAGGTTTGGTATCCGCATGAAATGCAGGAATGTTCCAGCAATCTGCCGGAGATTCTATCAGATGGGAGTTACCTCAAATTTGACCTGGGATATCAGACTGTTAAGTTCGAAAAGAAGAGAGGAAAAACCATGAAAGTTTATAATACCTTATCCAAACAGAAAGAAGAATTTGTGCCGCTTCAGGAAGGCAAAGTCAGCATGTATGTATGCGGTCCTACGGTATACAATCTGATCCACATCGGAAATGCAAGACCGATGATCGTATTTGATACCGTCAGACGTTATCTGGAGCATAAAGGCTATGAAGTAAATTATGTATCCAACTTTACTGATGTTGATGACAAGATCATTGCAAAGGCAAACGAAGAAGGCGTGACAGCGAAAGAGATTTCCGAGCGTTACATTGCAGAGTGCAAAAAGGATATGGCGGGCATGAATGTCAAACCGGCCACTACACATCCGCTGGCAACACAGGAAATTGACGGTATGATTGACATGATCTCCACGCTTATCGAGAAAGGGTATGCTTACAATGTAAACGGTACCGTATATTTCCGTACACGCCGTTTTGAAGAATATGGCAAACTTTCCCACAAAAACCTCGATGATCTGCGTTCCGGAAACCGTTCCCTTCTGGTAACCGGAGAGGATCAGAAAGAAGATCCGCTTGATTTTGTACTGTGGAAACCGAAAAAAGAGGGCGAGCCGTCCTGGCCGTCTCCGTGGAGCGATGGCCGTCCTGGATGGCATATCGAGTGCTCCGTTATGGCGAAAAAATATCTGGGCGAAGAGATCGACATTCACGCAGGCGGAGAAGACCTGGTATTCCCGCACCATGAGAATGAGATCGCACAGAGCGAATGCTGTAACGGCAAGATCTTTTCCAGATACTGGCTGCACAATGCATTCTTAAATATTGATAACCGCAAAATGTCCAAATCCCTCGGCAATTTCTTTACCGTGCGTGAGATCAGTGAGAAATATGACCTTCAGGTACTGCGTTTCTTCATGCTCAGTGCGCATTACAGAAGCCCTCTGAATTTCAGTGCCGATCTGATGGAGTCCGCAAAAACAGGACTTGCACGTATCTGCAATGCAGCAGACAGCCTGAAACATTATGCCGGAGCTGCAAAAGAAGCAGAGATGACGGCAGAAGAGATGACAGCACTGGAAGAAGCAAAGAATCTGGTAAAGAAATTTGACGATGCCATGGATGATGATTTCAATACCGCAGATGCCATTTCTGTTGTATTCGAGCTGGTTCGTCTTGCAAACAGCAATGTGAATGAAAACAGCACAAAAGCATTCGTACAGAGCCTTCTGGATGAACTTCTGGAGCTTGGCGATATCCTGGGACTTGTTTTTGAGACCAAAGAAGAGATCCTGGATGAAGAGATCGAAAAACTGATCGAAGAGCGTCAGGCAGCAAGAAAAGAGAGAAACTTCCAGAGAGCAGACGAGATCCGTGCAGAACTGCTGGAAAAAGGAATCGTTCTTGAGGACACAAGAGAAGGAGTAAAATGGAAAAGAGCATAGATTCTTTTGTAGAATACCTGAAAGAAGAATTTCAACTGGAAGATCAGGATCTGAGAACCTATTCCCCGCTGACGCTGGCATACATAGGAGATTCTATTTTTGACCTGGTGATCCGCACACTTCTGGTCAAACATGGGAACTGTCCCCCACAGAAGCTGCATGAGCGTGCATCAAAGCTCGTGAAAGCTTCTGCTCAGGCAGAGATGATCGAAAATCTGATGCCGGTGCTGAGCGAAGAAGAAATCACGATATACAAACGCGGACGCAATGCAAAATCTTACACAAAAGCAAAAAATGCGACGGTGTCAGACTACCGTAAAGCGACCGGACTGGAAGCCTTGATGGGATACCTCTATCTGAAAGAGGATACGAAACGTGTCATTGAGCTGATAAAGACCGGTCTTGATATGGCAGAAAGCCAGAAAAAGAAAGGTCAGGAACAGGCATGAGATACGAAGAACTTACCATAGAAGGCAGAAATGCCGTGCTGGAAGCATTCCGCTCCGGCAAAACGATCGACAAACTGTTTGTACTGGACGGCTGTCAGGACGGCCCGGTGCGAACGATCCTGCGGGAAGGCAAAAAACACGACACGATCATTCAGTTTGTGAAAAAAGAACGTCTGGATCAGCTTTCTCAGACAGGGCATCACCAGGGCGTGATCGCAAGTGCGGCGGCCTATGAGTATGCAGAAATTTCTGATATTCTGCAGAACGCAAAAGACAAAGGCGAAGCACCGTTTATCATTTTCCTGGACAATATCGAAGATCCGCACAACTTAGGTGCGATCATCCGTACGGCAAACCTTGCAGGGGCACATGGCGTTGTGATCCCGAAAAGAAGAGCGGTCGGACTGACTGCAACAGTAGCCAGAGTTTCTGCCGGCGCATTGAATTACACACCGGTTGCAAAAGTGACCAACATCGGCAAAACGATCGATGAACTGAAAGCAGAAGGCATGTGGTTTGTCTGCGCAGACATGGATGGAGAAGTGATGTACAACCTGGATCTGAAAGGACCGATCGGTCTGGTGATCGGCAACGAAGGCGAAGGTGTCAGCAGACTGGTAAAAGAAAAATGCGATTTTGTGGCGTCCATCCCGATGAAGGGGGATATCGACTCCCTGAATGCGTCCGTGGCAGCAGGCGTTCTCGCGTTTGAAATTGTCCGCCAGAGACTCAACGGTTAAAAGGTATCTGAGTTATAAGAAAATCAAAAAATAGCATTGACAAAAACAGACACATATGCTAATATAACTAACTGTAGCGGTCACGACCGCACAGGCTGCTGTGGCACAGGTGGTAGCGCACCTCATTGGTAGTGAGGAGGTCACGGGTCCGAGTCCCGTCAGCAGCTTGACAGAAAAACACCGGAGATTCCGTAAATTAAGGATCTCCGGTGTTTTTGCGTTCTGAAATATTTTCTGGTTGCACCATTCGCCAAAATGTGTTACTATCTTTCGAGGAAGTACAAATGTACACTATAGAAAGAGTCTGCAAGAAAAAAGCAGAAAAAGAAAACGGGAGGATCCGGCAGTGGAAGAAAAGAATCGATATTATGTGGTTACAAAAAAGGCGGTTCCGGAAGTGCTTCTGAAAGTTGTAGAAGCAAAGAGACTGCTGGAGTCAGCAAAAGCATCTACGGTTCAGGAAGCAGCAGATATGGTTGGTATCAGCCGCAGTTCTTTTTATAAATATAAAGATGATATATTCCCTTTTCACGATAATGCAAAAGGCAAGACGATTACCTTTATGATCCAAATGGATGATGAGACGGGACTGTTGTCTGATGTTTTACATATTGTGGCAGATTATCATGCAAATATTCTTACCATTCATCAGAGTATTCCAATCAACGGAATCGCATCGCTGACACTCAGTGTTGAGATTCTTTCTACAACGGGAGACATATCTGCAATGATGCAGGACATTGAACAGCAGAACGGTGTACAATATATCAAGATTTTAGCAAGAGAGTGAGCAATTCCGGATGTGCCGCGGTATAAGAAAAACTTCTGCCGAAGTTTACGGCATGTTCAGAGTATAGCATAAAACAAAACAACAGGAGGCTTAAAATGATCCAGATTGCAGTCTTAGGATATGGAACAGTAGGTTCCGGAGTGGTGGAAGTTATCAATACAAACCACAACAGCATCAACAAAAAAGCAGGAGAAGAGATCAATATCAAATATGTGCTTGATCTGAGAGATTTCCCAGGAGATCCGATCCAGGAAAAGATCGTACATGATTTTGATATTATTTTAAATGATCCGGAAATTAAAATTGTCGTTGAAGTTATGGGTGGAGTAGAACCTGCTTATACGTTTACCAGGAAAGCACTGCTTGCAGGAAAGAGTGTCTGCACATCCAACAAAGAACTGGTAGCGCGCCATGGTGCAGAACTGCTGGAGATCGCAAGAGAAAGAAATATCAACTATCTGTTTGAAGCAAGCTGCGGCGGCGGTATCCCGATCATTCGTCCACTGAATTCTTCCTTGACTGCAGATGAGATTGATGAGATCACTGGTATTCTGAATGGAACGACAAACTATATTCTTACAGAGATGGCTGAGAAAGGTTCTGATTTTGCAGATGTATTAAAAGAAGCACAGAATCTTGGATATGCAGAACGCAATCCGGAAGCAGATGTAGAAGGTTACGATGCATGCCGTAAGATCGCAATCCTTTCCTCTCTGGCATTTGGCAGACAGGTTGATTACGAAGATATTTATACAGAAGGTATCAGCAAGATCACAGCAACCGATATTAAATATGCAAAAGCAATGGGACAGATGATCAAGCTGCTGGCAGTCAGCCGTAAAGTAGACGGAAGTTTTTATGCGATGGTATCACCAGTACTGGTTGGACCGTCCGATCCGCTGTACAGTGTAAATGGTGTATTCAATGCAATTTTTGTACATGGAAATGTACTTGGAGATGCTATGTTCTACGGAAGCGGAGCAGGCAAGCTGCCGACTGCAAGTGCTGTTGTAGCCGATGTGGTTGATGAAGCAAGACATCTGAATCGCAGCATTATGGCATTCTGGAGCAGCAAAAAACTGGAACTGACCGACATCAGCAATTCCAGCCGCAAATTCTTTGTACGTGTCAAAGGAACTCCGGAAGAAAATCTTGCAAAAGTTCAGGAAGTATTCGGAAACGTACAGCCGGTTGTTTTGGCAGATGTTGACGGAGAATTTGGTTTTGTGACAGAAGTGATGACAGAGGCACAGTACAAAGCAAAAGCAGAAAACTTCGGAGAAGTGCTCGGCATGATCCGCGTTCGCCGTGTAGAAGAATAATATCAGATGTGAGAATACGCCCACCGGAAGGTGGAAAGTAATAAAGAAAAATAAATGCTCCGCAGCAGGTGTAAAAACTTACTGCGGGGCATTTAAACTTAAGAGGAAAAACCGCATGTACTTAAATTTCGCCAACCAGTTCACGGTAAAATTCAAGGAATGTCATTTCAACATAAGGAACAGCCCAGAATATTCCGACAAAGCAGGCGATAACTGCAAGCAACATGATCGGTATAAAACTCAGTTCCAGGACAAAATAACGAAGCCGGTTACCCTGCATCAGATTGTGACTTTCACGCAAAAGATCAAAAGCGCTGGTCTGAGGATTGTCGATGTAGAGAGGGGTTACCAGCGCAAAATCCAGACGGATCACAACGGTACCGACTACAGCGGCAAAAATCAGCAGGCTTCCGATAATAATACCGAAAACGGTATAAAAGGCCAGGGAAAGTGTAAATACAATAATACCCGGCAGGAAAATTACGGTGGACAAAAATGAAATAATAAGCTGAGATACAATAATACGATCTGGCTGATGGCGAAAAGCATACAGAAGATCCGAAAACTGTCCATGACTGCCGCGGCTCATATCAAGTAAAATCGTAACAGGTCCGACACTTAAAATGGACAAAAGCAAGTCTGTGATAAAAGAAGTCACAAGATAGGAAATACTGTTTTCTGTATTTGGAAAAAATGCAGACAATAAAATGTTGACCAGTATCATAATTCCAAAAGTAATTACATAAGCAGCAATTGGAAGGCTGAAACGGTGAGACAGAGAATTCCTAGCTAACTGCTTAAATTGTGAAGAAGTTCGTTTCATAAGATACACTCCATTCTGTAAAATAAGTTGAACACAAAATAATAATTTGTCGGTGGTTTCCTGCTCGATCCGTGCATCCATGATCTGCCATTCGCTGACAACTCGCTGCT
>CAJMMS010000029.1 GCA_905214675.1 uncultured bacterium | reverse complement strand
TATACTGTTTTACTGCTTCCAGCGGGGCACCGCCAACGGTAGATACAAAATAGCTATTTGTCCAAAGCGTCGGCATCTTAGTTTTAAGATATGGAAATTCCTGTCTTAAAATTCTGGAAGTATAGCCTTTGAAAGATTTTACGGCTTTGTGAATACCAAACTGAGGGTCTACTTCCAGCAGCATATGAACATGATCCGGCATGATTTCCATTTCCAGAATCTCTACAGAAAGATTTGCAGCATACTCTGTGAGCAGTTCCTTCAACCTGGTATCTACACCATTGGTTAATACTTTTCGTCTATATTTAGGACACCATACTATGCAATTTAAGAATTTTCGGGAATACTACTAAAATTTTCCACATAAAAAAAACTCCGCGTTAAAGCTCCGTTTGGAACAGCTTTCCCAGTGACCTTGTTAAAATCATATTTAAAATCTCCACGATCCTCAGAAACAGTAAAGATTCCGCCACGCTGAGATTTTTCGATCACTTCAGATACTGGCACAATCACAATCTCTGCATCATCATAATCATATTTTTCTACACAATACGCAATGCAAGGAATAGCTTCCACCCCTGTGATATCTGTTCGTAGATCCTCAATCGAAATGTCTCCGTTTAAAAGGGCTTCAAGTTCAAAGCCGCAGTAGCGTAAGAATTTTTTTACACTTGCTCTGGGTGCGGATATATCTGTTGACTCCTTTTTTTTATTTTCCGTATTGGACAAGCATCTCGCAACTAAAAAAATGACCAAATTAACATCATCTCGATATGCTTCGAGGTATGTCTTTTCAGCATTAATTTCAAACCCGTTCAGAGCCAAGGCAGCTACCAGCATGCCCTTTCCAATTGCGACTGTTGATTTGATGGATTTTCTTGTTTTCATATGGTTTGCACTCCTTTTTCTTGTCTTTTGATATCCATATTATACCATTTACAGGAGATTTGTCAATATCTCCTGTAAATAAAAGCTTGATCACCCACTAATATTGCTTGCGCCCATCTTCCATATAACAAAAATCAACTGAAGAACACTATGACGTTTAGATTTATAAACATTCTTGACAACCACACATTAAATTGCTCGAAAATAATGTGTAGTTGTCAGATGCCACGGGGTATTAGCCGAACGCAGAAGAAGGTCTAAACGCTCTATACGAGCGCTTTTTACAGGAAGATGCTATTCCAATACAAACTTCAACTGCCCGGGTTTCTAACGTATACAAAAAAGCAAAGAACGGCATAGCCGTTAAGCCATACCGTTCCTCGTTTCCATATTTCTTAAATTACCACCGTGTTACTGGCGTTTTTTTCTGCGGACGGTTTCTTCCAGAACACCGAAAGATCCTGCCGCCAGAGCCATTAAGATGCCGATCGGGGTCGTATCTCCTGTTGCTACGCTTCCGGCTTTGGTGATGGTGGTACCTTTTTCATTGTCTTTTGCAATGCTTCCAGTGCTTGCGGTCAGAGTAGCGCCGCCGCTCTGCTGTTCTTTCTTCACGGTTTCTGCCTTCTTCGCTTCTTCCGCCTTTTTGGCTTCTTCTGCTTTCTTGACTTCTTCCGCTTTCTTCTCCTCTTCTGCTTTCTTCTCTTCCTCTGCCTTTTTCTCTGCATCTACAAACTTCTGATAGTTTGCTTTTGCAATTACAAGGTCCGCAAGAGTCTCGGCATGTTTTGCAGCGGCTTCCTCATAAGCAACTTTCTTCACAGCCGTATTCTCTTTTGCTTTGGCAAGATCAGCTTTTGCTGTCTCGTAAGCGGCTTTTGCAGAATTGATCTTGGTTACGTAATCGTTCAGATAGGTGAAGCCCTCTTCTGTGATCGGGGTCTTCATGGCATCTGCCAGTGTGATATTCTTGGCAATTGCAAGAACACCGCAGGCATCGGTGTATGCCTTATCTTTCTCTTTTACGGCCTGCTTTTTCGCAGCTACATTTTTCTTAGCGGCTTCTACAGCAGATTTCGCAGCGGAAACATTTTCTTTTGCCTTTTTCAGAGCGTTCTGCGCATTCTGGTATGCATTCAGGGATGCTTTGGCAGCTTCGTATGCTTTCTGGAGCGGTGCTACAGCCGCGGATTTAGCGGCAACTTTCTGTGCGGTTGTATCTTTCTCAGCCTGCAGTTTTTCAACCGATTCTTTTGCTTTCGCAAGAGCATCCTCTTTCTGTTTCAGCTCTGCTTTGGCATCCGCAAGGGCGGTCTGTTTCTCTTTCAGAGCAGCTGCTTTCTGATCAGCAACAGCCTGTTTTGCTTCCATATCCTTTTTCAGATCGGCAATGTTTTTGTTCAGCTGTGCCAGATAATCATTCTTTTCTTTTGCGGTCTGCTGATCTGCTGCCAGTTTCTTTACAGCATTGTCATATGTAGCCTGTGCGGCATCGACTGCTGTCTGTCCGTCTGCAATGGCTTTCTGGATATCTGCCAGGGCTTTGTCTGCATCTGTCTTGGACAGGTTCTTGATTACCTGTGTTCCGGACGCGGTTACGATCTTATATCCAACAGCTTTCTTTACAGAGCTGTAAGAATGACCCGTTACTGCAGAATGGTCACCAACCGCTTCGATAGCATCCGGTCCATAGCCGAAATCTTCTCCGCATTCATTGCATACCTGATGGTATTCGTAGTTGGTTTCTACTTTGGCATTCTTATCGCCAGTCATTGCGATCACAGATTCTGTCAGCTTGTCAAGAAGCTGATCTCTTTCTGCCTTTGCAGCAGTAAGTGCGTTTTCTTTCTGGTCGGATACCTGTTTGCAGGATGCGATATTTTCTTTTGCAGCATCCACTGCAGATGCGCTCTCAGCAACTGCATTCTGAGCTGTTTCATATGCCGTTGTCTTGGAATCGAGATCCGCTTTTGCTTTATTCAGCTCCTGTACGGCATTGTTATATGCTTTGGTAGCCTGTTTCAGAGCATCTTCGTTGACGGATTTCTCGTTCTGATACTGTTTCAGAAGTGCATCCCATTTTGCCACTTCATCCTGTGCTGCATTGTAAGCCGCCAGTTTCGCATCGTAATCAGCCTGGGCTTTATCCAGATCTGTCTGGGCTTTAGTAAGTTTGTCAATGTAGGCCTGCAGGAGAGCGCGGAACTCAGCTACTGTGTAGCAGTAACCCTCGTCTTCATCGTTTACAGAGCCAAACACCTGACTCTCACAAGAACTGTATAAATCCGGATTCGTTCTGTTATAGCAGAGTCCAAAACCTGTAACTGTGTTATTGGCGCTGACGAGAGCAAGATAATGCAGTCTTTCGCTTAAAATAGTGCTGTCTTTTTCACTGTCATACCATGCCATATAGGCGATTTCCGGATCATCCATTCCCCATGCAAGGTTTTCACCATAACCGAACTGGAAAGTATGATCTTCTGTATGTAAAGAAGCATTTGCCTGATACTGCGCCGCAGCCATTGCTCTTGCAGAAATTTTAAACTCTTCCAGATTATTTGCTCTTCTGAGTTCATTGGATTTTTCAATAAAATCCAGAGCGTACAGCATGTTTTTCAGACTGGTTGCATCATCTTCCGCACCCATGTTGGTTTTGTCTGGATAATCTCCCTGTGAAAACAGATCAGATGCTGCTGTCTCACCGATACTGTCGAAGAATCCTTTTGATCCCAGTGCTTCCTGCTTCTTCGCTTCTTCTGCAGCCGCTTTTGCCGCATCTAAAGCTGCTTTTGCTGCATCCAGCTCATTTTTGGCTTTTTCTGCATTAGACTCAGCATTTGCTTTGCTGTTCTGTGCATCTGAAATGTTGCTTTCGGATTTGGACACTGCATCTTTCTTCGCATCCATTTCAGCTTTGGCGGTATTCTGTACATTTTCTTTCTGGTCTGCATTGGACTGTGCCGCATCCATCTCAGCTTTGGCAGTTTCAGCGGCAGATACTTTTTTCTGGTAATCTGCGGTAAGCTCGTCCAGCTTGCTGTTCGCTGCGATCAGCGCATCAAAGGCATCAGAATATTCTTTCTGCGCGGCATCAACCTTTTTCTGCTGTTCTGCAAGTGCGGCGGCATCTGCGTTCACTTTTGCTTCTGCCAGACCCTTTTTCGCATCTTCCAGCGCATTATTCTTGGCATCCAGATCTTTTTTCGCATTGTCTGTAACGGTCTGCTGTGCCTTTACAGCGGCATCTGCTTCTTCCGCATCCTTTTTCGCCTGTGCATATTTGGAATCTTTATCTGCGGCATTGGAAGCGGTATCATACAGGTCTTTTGCGGTTTCTGCATCTTTCTTTGCAGCATCCGCGTCTTTTTCTGCATCTTTTACATCGGATTCTGCCTGATCAACCTTGTCCTGTGCATCCGCCTTGTCCTTCTCAGCAGAAGATTCATTTTTCTTTGCTTCATCCAGCTCTTCCTGCTTTTTGGCATCCTCTGCTTTGGCATCTTCCAGATCTTTATTTGCTTTATCCAGATCATTCTTTTTCTGATCCACACTTTCCTGTGTTTCATCGGTCGTGGTCTGGTCTGCTTTCTGCTGTGCATCCTGCTCTGCCTTTTCCTGCTCTTCTAAAGCGGCCTGTGCATCCTTTTCTGCCTGCTCTGCTTTTTTCTGGTCCTCAGCGGCTTTATCTGCATCTGCTTTAGCCTGGTCAGCAGCATCCTGTGCATCTTTCTGCGCCTGATCGAAAGCATCCTGTGCATCTTTTTCAGCCTGGTCGATATCTTTCTGCGTCTGATCGGCCTCAGCCTGCTTTTTATCTTCGTCCTCTTTAGCGGCATCATAATCTGCTTTGGCCTGATCGGAATCCTGTTTTGCTTCGTTTTCCTTTTCCTGCGCCTGATCCAGCTGATCCTTGGCTTCTTCTTTGGTTTCCGGGTCTGCCGGAGCTTCGGTTTCTTCTGGAGCCTGTACGGTGTTTTCAGTATTTTCATCTAATGTTTCAGCATGAACAGTGGATGTTCCTCCAACTGCCACACCACCTGCAACAACACCCATAGCCAGAGTTGCAACTACTTTTTCTTTTTTCATTGTCCTATTTCCTCCTGTACTTAGCAATTTTGATAACCAACGATCCTATTCCATTTAGATTCGTTTTTGTCTACATTCATAGTATGACAAAAAAAATTCAAATGAATTTTCACGTACGAAAAAAAATAGAAATTAATCATTATTACAAAACCGCTGTTTTCCACAATGATTGTATTAAGTGTACCACTTTGACCTTGCAAAGGCAATCACTTGATTGTATTTTAGCAAAAAATTGGCAGAACTTCTATCATGTCGTGGTAAAAATCCTGCCAATAATCCACTTACTTATTTGTTCTTTTTGTATGCACTCCATGCTTCATCCGCAGATTTGAAATATCCAACCTGCAGACTTTCCTCGCGGACGATGATATCAAAATCTTTCATCTCATCTTCTGGCGCATTTTTCGAAACAGTTACTGTAGTAAACAGTGGTGTTGTTTTAGATCCTTTGGGGAGAATCTTCTTATAATAATAGTAGCCATCGCTTTTTAATTCCCAGTCGGTTGTATTCCAGTTTACAGTACAATACTGCTGCATGTCATTGTCTGAAAATAAAACCTGCATACGAACATATGTATCGCTGCCATTATTTGTGACACGAACCTCTTTTTTTACTACGCTTCCGGGTTTAAAACTCGGATCTGGAAAAACCTCTTCGATGCTGGTATCATTCACAGCCACTTTGAGCTTATTATTTGTCTGCTCAGAATCGGTGAAGTACGCAAGCACTCCACCAATTCCAGCGACAGCACAAAGAAGCATCAAACAAGTAATGAGGAAAAACCGTTTCTTACCTTTTACTTTCTTCATCTTTGTGTCCTCCAAAATCATTTCGCCTTAACGGGTACGGTAAACGTGGCTGTTAATTTAACGCCATCTTTATTGTAAGTGACAGTTACCGTGCAATTGCCGCTACTATTCGGGAACGTCTGAATACTTGTCGTGTAGGTGCTTGCATCTACAATAACGCTGGAATCCTTGGTTCCGTCATTGGTAGTCAATGTAGCTTCAATTTGATTTTTATCTACCGAAGATCCGCCAGATACGGGACTACTACCAATCCATCTTGCGGTAAACGTATACTTCACACTATTGTCTTTAACAGACTGCAGTTTGTTATCGACAACATCAGTGTGTGTATAGTATTGCCAATCGTACTTGAAGTTGGTGAATGTTGCGTTGTAAGTATCGTTATCTGGTGTCATGTTGAAAGTTACATGTTCTCCGGAAACTGTACCGCCTTGAGAGGTAAGCGTAGACAACCTATATCGTCCTGTTTCTTCCTCAGTTGCAACATAATCTCCCATCGGAATATCCTTAAAGACCTCTGACAGAGATACATATCCGTCTGATCCGGTGTTTTTCTTAACGGTGGCAGCATCAAATCGTACCTGTCGATAATAGGTGTGTGATTTTCCCGCATAATCGGTACCCGTCAGTTTAAGAATAAAGATTGGATCACCGTTTTTGAAGTTGATATCAGATGCTTTGATACGTTTTGTAAGTGTGATCTGCTTAGTTTTAGGTAAGTTCTGAAGAGTACCTTTATCTACGGTCGCTCCATTTCCATTAATGGTCACTTCAAAAGACTCCAAAATATAACCTTTATTCGCTGCGCAGGACTGTTCCTCGACGAGATAGGTATCATATAAGAATCCTTTACCACTTCCAAAATTCACATCTTTTCCATAGATATAACCATCACTGGCAGTATTCACAATGTGTGACTCGCCAGTTGTTTTACTCGTGATTTTAAATGGAATATTGGCCATGGCCTTGTTTTTCTCATCTGTTTTATTGAAACGAATGTAACCTCTGTACGGCTTTTCTTTTGATACTGGCTTATTTTTCAATACAGCCTTATCATTTTCGATCACGGAGTTCATAACATATACATTAGAATCCAACTGATATCCTTTTGGAGCCTTGGTTTCCTGGAATGTTGTGGTTCCAACTGGGAATACAACTTTTCCGTTCTCCTTATAGAAGTCCGGCCCGCTTACCAGATGATCTGCATCCAGTTTGATCTGACCTTTTGCATCCGTTTTTAATACCCATGTATATTTTGCTTTTCTGCCGGAAGCTGTCGGATCGGTTGTGGACACTACATCATAATATTTCATGGTATATTCCGCACCCTGTAAGGAGCCTGCTCCTTGTGGTTTTGCAAGTCCTGTTTCTGCATCCACTTTTTCGAGAATAACTTCTGGAGCAGGAACCTGTCCCGGTTTATCCTTACCTGTCACGTTGGCAGTTACGACACTGGAGGTCAGAGTTGCTGTCAGTGTATCGGTGGAAAGATAATATCCAGCCGGAGCTTTTAACTCTTTCAGAGTATATGTTCCTAATGGCAGGTTCGATAAAGATCCTTTTCCTTCCGCATCTGTAACGATGGTTCCCACCTTTGTGCCGGCGGCATTGTAAACGCCGTATTCAGCACCTTTTAAATAGTAGGATTCGTAGTCCGAATGCAGATCGGTGGTGGATTTCTTAACAAGATTGATTGTTCCGGTTTTCGGTGGTTCTTTTACGGTAACGGAAAGGTCTTTTTTGTCTACCGTAAACTGCTGATCTTCTGCAAGCGAATATCCCTGAGAAGCAATGGTTTCATGTAACCAATAGGTTCCATTTTTCAGCTTAACAGAGAAAGAACCGTTCTCGTCGGTATAAGTATCGGCTACTTTTGTTGTCTTATCGGAAGCATAAATCTCAAATTTGGCGTTTTTCAGTGCATAGTTTCCGTTATTTGCTGTAATCGTTGTATTGCCGGATACCTTATTTACAGTTACTTTGAAGGTATCCTGTGTATTCTTGGCATCCAAAACAATTGTTTTTACACCAGCCTGGTCAACGGTAAACTCCTGTGAAAAAGTTCCGGTGTAACCGTCAGGGTTCTGTGTTTCGACAACTTTGAATTTGTTGCCATCTGCTTCATCGCCCTGAATGTTGTTAAGTAAGTAGCACTTATCTGCTTCTACCCAGTTCATATTGGCGTAGGTCTGCCATTTACTGTTCTTCCATTTGTAAACGGTAAATTTCGCACCTTTTAAGACTGCACCTGAGTCAGAGTCAGTTTTATTGATACGAAGCACACCTACTTTCGACATTGAGCCAACATATTCGGATGTATAACCAAATTCTGAAGTATACCAAGTATTCTGTGATGCTGACGTTGTGTTGGACGAGCCTTCCCATCCATTAAATTTGGAACCTTCTCCATGATAAAATGAATCTGGATATTTTTGGATTCCTTCCTCTTTTAATCCTCCTCCAGGACCTGTAACATTACTAATCGTGCCTCCATTATAGAAGATAACGGTCTGGCTGTCTCCTTCAAAGGTATATGTTACCCAGCCATTTGAATTATCAGGAGTTGTTCCTCCATCACTTTCACCACCGCTTCTAGCAGACCAGATAGCGTCTGTTCGCGGATCATACACCAGACGATCGTCTGCTTCCTGTGTCAAATAAATATTTTCTACTTTTTCCTGAATATGGAAGCCCTGCGCAAAGTCAAGGTCGGACATGGTAAAATGACCCTTTAAGGAGATAGGATCTCCATTCTGTTTGTAATATGCAAACTTGACTTTAATCCATTTTAAACCTTTGATATCGATTAACGGAGTATATCCTTTGGATAAATCGTTGGAGTTATTCGGGCCAAGAGAAACAATAACGGCATCGATGTCATCTCCGATAGCTGGTTTGTGTGGTGCTTTGTATTCATCCGGAACCACTGTATTTTGCCAATCCAAGAACCAGATCTTCATGTTGACCGGAGAACCATCATAATATCCCACATTGGTATATTCTGCATACAGATGACCTTGCGCTCCATCATGCGGAATAAAAGAACGTGTATTACTCCAGTTGGTCGTATCAGCCTGTGGCGCCCACCAATTGGAAATAGCTTTAGAATAATATTGGGCGTTTTTACAAAATTCATTATCCCATGTATAATTGCTATCGGTTGTACCAAAAGTGATTTTTGTTTTGCTACCGATAATTGGGGTAAAATAATAATTTCCGTCAATTGGTGTATTCTTAGTAACAATACTTCCTTTTTTCGCGGTTGCAACAGAATTAAGACCATCCATACCTGCGGAAACTTTCCCGGATCTGCTTGCGAAAAGACTGATTCCATTGCTTAATTCAATAAGATCACTGGCGCTTAAATGTTCTTTTAAGAACTCATTTTCACCCCAGTCGGCGGTAACATCAGAAAGTCTGTTATTATACTTAACATTTTCTTCTGACGAAGAGGTTGTAGTGTCTGCAGAAGTTTTAGTATCATCTTCTTTAGCAGTGTTTTTGTCATCCTCCGGAGTTGTAACCACTACAGGAGCCGGAGTCGTTACGGTTGCCGGAGTATCTTCTTCCTGCTTTTCGGCAAATTCAGCAGAAAGCGTAAGCGACTGATCTGCAACAACATTCTGCGTAAGATCGGATTCTTTGCTTTCTACTTCCGTTTCTGTGCCATCAGCATATGATGTACGGATTTTCTGGATCTGATATCCATCATCAGCAGTTACCTCATAAGTGACTTCTGTTCCCTTATTTACAGTAATTGTCTGATTGGTTTTATCTTCACCGTTGATCAGAAATTTTCCATGCCCATCGGTCTGAAAAGCAAGATCTACGGTATCATCCGATGCGGTGTTCTCTGCATCCGTATCGAGATTCAGCTCTGTTGTTCCCGTTCCATCTTCTGAATCCGCAAAGGCGGAGAAAGTGCTGACCCCGACAGATGTCATGGCCATAGTAAGAATCAGAAGAAACGAAAGAGCTTTTTTGATTTTTTCGTTAATTTTCTTCATTGCCTTTTCTCCTTTTCGTTGATGCTGAAAGCATAATGATTCCGGCTGCGCCGAGAGAAACGCTTAATCCGGCAAATGCGGATGGAAGAGAAGAATCTCCCGTTGCAACTGTCTTATTTGGAGTTTCCGGTAATTCAGCAGTGAAAATCCATTTGGTCTTGGTTTTATTCATCGCATACTGGTTGTCCAGTTCTGCTGGAACTGTAAGCGTGTAAGTAAGATCTTTGGAGCTGCCCTGTGCAAAATCGCCTAATAATACTTTATTAGTGATCTCACCAGCCATGCTGCCATCGTATAATGTCTGTCCGTCGCAAGCGATCTTCAGGTGCAGTTTCTGGAGCAGATTATCATCTGCAATCGTGTCCGTCTGGAAATAGATCTTAACAGACTGGGCGTATTTGTTGGAAATTGTGGCTTTTCCAGATACTACATCACCCGGCATAAGTGTTCCCCAATTGGAGAAGAAGTCATTTCCTACCTTAACCAGCCCAGCAGCTCCGCCTTCATATACAACGGAAAACGGATTATTGCTGGTAACTGGAACTGTATATGCATCCGTTACACTCTGTTCGATAACAGTGCCAAACCACGGATCATCGGATTTGAAATTCGGAGTAAAATTCTTTTCCTGAACCGCATCCGCAGTAAAATTGATTTTCAGATCTTTTTCTGAAAGAGCTTCTGTCCATTCTGCAGGAATGCTGACGGATTTCAGAAATTCTGCTGATTCACCATGCTTTACAGGCTTTGTGCAGTAATAATAATCACCACATTTAACCCAGTCTTCGCCCAGATTCAGCAGTGAATCATCCAGCATATTGCCATCGATGGTCGAATCATCAAATGTGACCTTCATTCGCACCCATGCATCATTGGCCAGATTGAAGATATCAACTAACTCATCGACTACCTGTCCCGGGACAACCACCTGCGCATCATCGAAATCAGTTTTTTCTCCCTTTTCGTCTAAGCCATGTTTTTCCAGACTGATATTGATATTGCCAATGTCTACATTGTTTTCCACAGACACTTCGGACTGTGCGGCGAATACAGGATATGCACTGGCAAACGTTCCTGCTGAAAGCAGAATGCCAAGTAATGTAGCTGAAATTTGCATTCTTTTTTTACTCATATCCACTCTCCTCTTTCTCTTTCCCAAAAAAGGCAGACGGTTCAAGGTCTGCCTTTTGAGAGGAATTAAAAAATTATTTCAAAATTGCAGGCGGCGCGCCGCTGATTAGCGATTGTTGCCATGAACATCTTTGCTGTTGTTGGTGTTCGCGTCTTTTTCGTTGCCGCTGTAGTCATGTCCGGTAGTCGTACCGTGAGCTGCATCGTAGCTTGTTCCCTGTTTGATGAAGATGTCGTAGATGGTCTTCAGATTTGCTGTGGTCAGCTCATCGGTCAGATCTTTTCCGGTCTTATCCAGGATCTCCTCGGACTGGATTGCAAAGCCTTCAACCTTGATGTCGTTTGCGGAATCCGGAAGAATTTCGTCCTCGATGACGTTTTTCATCTGGATCTTATCGAACAGAGAAGATGTCTTCTGTCCTTTCAGCAGTTTGGTTTTATAACCAAAGACGTAAGTACGAACACCGTCTTTCGAAGCTGTTGCGCCGGTATCCTGAACCTCTTCGTCAACCAGTTCCTGCCAGTTCGCATCGAAGTTGTTTCTTTCCTGATTCTGAGCATCAGCAACATCTTTGAAGTAGAAGATCTCCTGGCTCTTACGGCCGTCTTTGCTTACAGTGCCGTCATCAGCAACCTGGGTAACATATTTGGTCGGAACGGTAACTTTGAGGAATACTACTGCGCTGTTCGATCCGGTGTTTTCGATCAGCGGGTTCTTTGCCAGTTCCTGATTCGGAACAACATCCTCGGCTTTATCCGGGATATTGTTGTTGTTTTTATCGGTTGTATCCCAACCCGGCTCCTGCACATCGATTTTTACTTTGCCGATGGTGAAAGTGTTGGTAGTCTGCTCAGAATCGGTCAGGTAAGCCATTGTGCCTCCTACACCAAGTGCTGCTACAAGTCCACATGCAGCCATTGTTGTTAATGCTTTTTTCTTATTCATTGCTCTTTTTCGCATATCCTTTATTACAGCAGATAAGGATACGCTCTCCTCTCTAAATTTTTTTATTTCAATCCTCATTTTGAGGCTCTGCTGTCTTTTTCTTATCTCCTGAAGAACAGGTACTCTCCAGAATAAGGCTCATTATGTTCAGAATGATAATCCATGCAATTATCACAGGCATCCCTTTTTTGCCCAAAGCTGAAATTAGAAATCCAACTTTTGGAATGCTGAAAAGATACTTTCCAACAATTTGATCCTGTGTAACTGTACGAGCATCTGGATTATCGTTTGCATCGCCCTGAAAGGTATATTCAGACTGATCTTTTTTGATGATACGGTGTGTAACCAGCTCATCATTAGCCAGCCGATACGTTACTACATCTCCTACCTTAACTGCAGTATCTTTCGTATTCACAAAAGCAATTGCGCCTGTATGTATTTGTGGCTCCATAGATCCCGATAGAACAACATAAGGATTTATCCCAAACAATTTCGGGACGACAAAGACAGAAGCCACAAGAGCAATTACAACAGTTAAGATCAAGACGATCCTTCCAAAGGCTTTCGAAAAACTCTTCATTACAAAATCTCCTTTGCTTTTCATATACTTAAAACTTTAGGTTCCGTGTCAAAACCTCTTTTGCTGGTCATCCAGACTTGTGCTGGTCTTGGCTCTTTTAATCCGTCCTGATAACCCGCGGCATATGTTTTATTCAGAAGTTTTTCAAAATCTGCCTTTTTAATCACTATTTTATTATTCGGATCTTCTGTATCTGGCTTAAAGTCATAAAACACAATTGGTTCCATAAGCTTATTCTCCTATTCTCTAATGATTCTGTCTTACAAATATCCACCATATATAGTATTGTAAATCCAACGAAATTTTACATTCCAAAAATTCATATATGCATTTTGGAGAAGGGAGCAGCCGCAACATTCCCTTTTTGTACCTGTTTAGGATCTTGGTTGTACCGCCGCATTTTTCCGTCTGGGATGAGTGCAGTGCAAATAGCGGTATGATGGGTTTACACATTCGAAAAAGCTCAAAAAAGTCAGGAGGCGACTTTGAGTTCAGCACGTAAAAGAATGCTACGGCTTTTCTTCTTCCATATATAGTATTGTAAATCCAACTGAAAAAAAGCTTCGTTTTTTCAGTTGGGCTTTAACCGCGCAAATACCTCGGTCAATTTAGGATCAAACTTTGTTCCAGCGTTATTTTTGAGGTATTGAAGCGCCTTTTCAGGGCTGCAGGGCTCTCTATAGCATCTGAACGATGTCAAAGCATCATATACATCACAGATCCGAAGAATTCTGGCTCCATAGGGGATATCATTTCCCTGCAATCCAAAATATCCACCGCCATCGTAATCTTCATGGTGGTATAGGACCATTTGGGCGGTTTCCGGTGAAGTATGGCACTGAATCATACGGTATCCAATTTCAGCATGCAACTTCATGATGAAGTATTCCCCCGGAGTTAATTTTCCGGGCTTATTTAGGACCTGCTCTGGAATTTGAGTTTTTCCAATATCATGATAAATTGCTGCCAACTGGACATCCATAGTCGCCTTTTCGTCCATGCCTAACAATATGGTCATATCTGTAACTAAATAGGCTACACGGAGACAATGTTCGCAAAGTCCTGAATTCATGATTTTTCCCTCCTACTTATAGTATTGTAAAAACAAATTGAAAAGCCCTCCGGTTTTTGAATTACCGGAGGGCTTGAAAATTATTTCTTATTTTTTTTCTTTCTTGTTGCAATAAAGAGGCCTGCTCCAAGAACTACAAGTACAGCCGTAACCACTGCCAGAATCGGCATAGTATTGGTATCACCTGTCTGAACAGCCGGAATCGGCGGCGGGGTTAATGTTACGGTCTGATCCGTATCATTAATATCCTTATGCTCGCCAACAGGACTGTCATTGGTCGAGATTGTCTCAAACGCTACCAGAGTTTTGCTTTCAAGACCGTCTCCTTTGAAAGTAAATTCAATTTCAACGGTTCCATCTGCTTTATTCGGGACAAATGTCTTTGTTGCTGTAACTTCTTTTCCGCCAATAACAAGAGCTGATTTAGTCGCCTTGTCCATTAATACACCTGTTACAGTATATTTCTGGCCAGGAATCAAATTTTTATAAGCGATCTTGTCTACTACGGTAAGAGTTCCTTTGGAGGTGAGCTGCTTATCGCCATCTGCCTTATCCGTTGCGGTTGTATGAAGTTCCGGAACATAGATTGTCTGCTTCTCATCATTGATGTCAGCATGAACAGCCACATTCTTTCCTTCATAGGTACAGGTTTCGAATGCTACCAGAGTTTTTCCTTCCAGTCCGGTTGCGTCAAAGGTAAAGGTAACAACAACGGTTCCATCAGCTTTTTCTGGAACAAATTTGGTTTCAGCAGTAACCTCTTTGTCGTTGACAAGAAGTGCTTTTCCTGTTTCTTTGTCCATCAGGGTTCCCGTCATGGTATATTCTTTACCCGGAATCAGTCCCTCGTAAGAAACTGTGTCTTCGAGAGTAACTTTTTCGTCTGCGAGAGCATTATGGCTCTTGCTTTCCGTATCCTGTACTTCAGTCTGGATATGCGGAACATACACGGTCTGCTCTGCGTCATTGATATCTTTATGCTCACGAACGATGATTTCATCATCACCCTTCTGATAATATAAATCCTCGAACGCAACATAAGTGTGTTCAACATCTTCCAGTTCGGTTCCATCAAAGGTAAAGATAACGTCAACTGTTCCGTTCGCTGCCTCTGGGACAAATGTGGTTTGTCCAGTTACAGGAGTGGCTTCATCAGCTACCGTTTCTTCATCATTTTCAGATGTGATCATTTTTGCTTCTACCGCTTTGTAGGTGATCTCACCATCTTCTTCTACTTTTTCCTGCAGTGATCCTTTCAATACATATGTATTTCCCGGGATCAGATTCTCGTAGGTTACAGTATCTGTGATTGTGATATGTCCATCGCGGTAAGAGTTCTTGATACCCGTTTCAGCATCGACTGCTGATGTATGGATATCCGGCAGATATACGGTCTGATTTTCATCGTTAATATCTGCATGTGTTGTCAGCTGAATACCTTTATAAGAAAGATCTTCAAATGCAACTACAGTTTCGCCTGCTACGGATTCTGCATCAAAGACAAAGACTACATCAACAGAACCATCTTTGGTTTCTGCTGTAAAGGCTGTAGATGCCGTAACCTCTTTTCCGTTAACCAGCACAGGTTCTTCCGTATAGGTGACTTCATCTGCAGGCTGTTCGGAATCATCCGGAACATCTGGGGTTTCTGCATCCTGATTGGAATCATTCGATTCGTCCTCATTCTTTACAGGAACTTTCTTCATCAGCTTTCCGGTTACGGTATACTCATGGCCAACGATCAGGTTACGGTACTGTACGGTATCAACAAGTGTTGTCTGTCCAGATACGGCTCCCTGATGATCATCGGTTGTCTGATCTACATTTGTGGTATGGATCTCCGGATAATGCACAGTCTGTCCATCATCTTTCATATCTGCATGAGATGTTACCTTTACGCCATTGTGATACAGATCCTCAAAAATAACGACATCATTTCCCTGTAACTGGGTAGAATCCAGGACAAATTCAAGTGTTACTTCGCCGTCTGCTTTTTCCGGAACGAATGTTTTTTCGGAAGTGACATTGTTTCCTTCTGCATCGGTTGCCATTCTGATGCCACTGATTGCACCAGTAGCCGACATTTCAGATGCTGTATAGGTGTATTTCTCGCTGCCACTGGAAATTACAAAGGTAAATACCGGATTCGCATCTTTCAGAGTTTCAGAAGAGTTAATAGTTGCAATAACAGTTCCAGATGCTTCTGTTGGCGTTAATGTACCAGAATAACGTAATTCCGGAATATCATTTCCGTCTGCATCAACTGCAGTTCCCGTTACCTGATATGTCTTTCCAACGGTGAGGCCGTCATATTCAGCGCGGAAACCATACTGATAGGATGCACCCGGATTAACCATTGCGCTTCCTTTTACAGTGTATTCTTTGCCCGGAATTAAATTCTCATAGCGGACTACATCTTTAATGGTTACTGTGCTGCCAATTACGCCTTCTTTATCGTTTGTGGACGCATCGGTTGCGGTTGTATGGATTTTCGGAATATGGACACTCTGATTTTCGTCTGAAATATCTTCATGCCGTGCAACGTCAATATCGTTATGGAACAGTTTCTCAAATGCTACGGCTGTTTTTCCTTCCAGCGCATTGCTGTCGTAGTTAAATAACAGATTAACTGTTCCCGAAGTTTTGGTTGCTGTAAAGGTCATTTCTGAGGTGATTTCTTTTCCATTCTGGGTAATGGCTTTTCCGGTATCCTTATCCATCAGAGTACCTTTTACGGTATAGCTCTTTCCGATAATAAGGTTTTCGTATTTAACCGTATCCACAAAACGGCCATCTTTTGCGGATGTTCCAACGTGATCCTTGGTAGAACCATCAGAAGCAGTCGTACCGATCTTCGGATAGTGGATTGTCTGCTCTTCATCGTTAATATCCGCATGGGATGTTACATTTTTCTTGTTATGGTACAGATTCTCATATACAACGGTAGTTGCCCCAGCTAAATCAGAAGCATCCAGCTTGTATACAAGGTCAATCGTTCCATCTTTTGTCTCTGCTACAAATTCTGCAGACGCTGCGATTTGTTTGCCGCTCGCAACAAGCGGTTTGCCGGTGTCTTTATCCATAAGTACGCCGGAAATGGTATAACGCTTTCCTACCACCAGATTCTTGTAGGATACGTGGTCGATAATCGTTGTCTTTCCGACGGTTCCGACACCATCGTTCGTCTGTTTATCGACTGCGTTCGTACGGATCTCTGGGAAGTAAACGCTCTGCTTATCATCGTTGATATCTGCGTGTGTGGTAACGGTGACTCCGTTATGGAGCAGCTCTTCAAAGATAACAACTGTGCGGTTTTTCAGATTACTTGAATCTAAGGTAAAGGTTAAGGATACTTCGCCGTTCGCTTTTGTTGCCTTAAAGGTAACACTCTGAACAACATCTTTGCCATCTTTGTCTTTTGCAGGAACTGCCTGCTCCGATCCAGATGGTTTAATCATTGCTTTTCCAGAAATGGTGTATTCTTTACCTACTACCAGATTTTTATAGGATACAACATCGGTAATCTGTACTTCTTTACCGATAGTTCCTACCTGATCTCCAGTTTCAACACTTGTAGCTGTTGTCTGAATCTTCGGAATCTGTACAGTCTGGCCTGCATCATTGATATCCTCGTGACGAGCAACATCTTTTTCATTATGATACAGTTTTTCATACGCAACCGTTGTTTTTCCTTCCAGCACGCTGCTGTCATATACAAATGTAAGATCAACGCTTCCTTGGGCTGCCGTAGCTGTAAAACTTGTTTCGGCTGTTACGGCCTTTCCATTCTGCTCAATGGCTTTTCCGGTTTCTTTATCCATCAAGGTACCTTTGATCGTGTACTTCTGTCCAACAATCAAATTGCTGTAAGATACAGTATCAACAAGGCGTGCTTCTTTGGATGAGGTTCCTACATCATCTTTTGTGCTGTGATCCTTTGCAGTGGTGCGGACTTTAGGATAATGAACAGACTGTTCCTCATCATTAATATCCGCATGGGATGTTACATTGATCTTATTGTGAATCAGATCTTCAAAAACAACTACCGTTTTATCTTCCAGCACAGAAGCATCCAGCTTATAGGTCAGATCTACCGTACCGTCTTTGGCGGTTGGCTTGAAGGTTGTTGTTGCTGTGATTTCTTTTCCGTTTACGAGTAACGCCTTTCCGGTGTCTTTATCCATGAGTTTTCCGGAAACCGTATACTCTTTGCCTGGGATCAGATTTTTATATGTTACATGATCAATGATCGTAGTCTGTCCAACAAGTCCTACATGGTCCTTTGTTTGACTATCTGCTGCATTCGTGCGGATGGACGGATAATATACCATTTCGTTTGCATCAGACAGATCGGTTGCTTCTGCTACTTTGGTTTCGCTCTTATCGTCATTGACAAGGTACATTGTCTGTGTGATAACCGCGGTTCCCTCAAAGTCAGATGAATCCCAGTTGAAAGTAACATCGACAGAACCAGATCCTTCCTTGCTGTGTACGTGGAAGTTCTTAGACGCAGTAATTGCTTTTCCATCTGCTCCGGTTAATGCTTTTCCGGTGGACTGATTTACAAGCGTTCCTCTTACAACATATTCCTTGTCATAGGCTAATCCTGTATAGGAAACAGTATCGGTAATCTTGTCATTTTTGCTGCGTACACCACTCTGATCGGCCGTTGCATCATCCTTGGCAACAGTTTTCAGACTCGGAATCGTAACGGTCTGGTCGGTATCGTTGATATCTTCATGGGCCTGGACTTCAATGCCATCCCAATACAGATGCTCAAACGCAACCAGAGATTTTCCTTTCAGTTTCGAACTCTCAAAGCTGAAGGTGATATTCACAGTGCCACTTGATTTTTCAGCAGTAAAAGTCTGCTCTCCGGTGGCAATTACGCTTCTGTCATCTTTTCTGACCAGCTGTCCTTTTAACGTATAAGTACGTCCAACCTTCAGACCACTGTATTTAACTGTATCAACTACGGTAGCCTTTTCACCAACTGGAACACTGTGGGTTCCTGTGGTTGTGTCTTTTGCGGTTGTTTTAAGGACAATTGTATGGTTGACCTGCGGGTTTAAGCTTACATTGGTCTTCTCGGAATCTACGGTTACTGTAGTCTCGATCAGATCTTTTCCATAATTTCCCTTGCAGGCAAGCTCACGGATGGAATAAGTTCCATACTGCAGTGCGCCACGGTCTTTATTTACGGTTCCATCACCAAACCATGTTCCATACTGGCCGGAAAGTTTCGATTCATCGGTAATCTTCTTTCCGTCCTGATATTTATCAAGGCCATTGGTATTGGTTGTATGTGCGATTTCTGAGGTATCTACAACACCATCCTTATTGGAAAGGACAACGTGGGATTCCTTGGTTTCATTATTGGTGATCAGGAATGGAATGTTTGCCATTGCACTTCCATCATCATCGATCTTATAGAAATGAAGATCTCCACGAATGATGTTATCCGAAGCAGTAAATCCATCCTCTGCAATCACGGTATCACCATAATGCAGTACAACTGCATCACCTTTTTTCTGAATAGTACCGAAAAATTTACCTTTTACCGAAACATCGCCATTGGTGAAATTATTGTCTTTGTTGTAGCCTTTGACAGCACTGGTTTCTTCAATAGTAATTGTTCCTAACGGTAAAATTGGGCTGCCATTGGCATCGAGATAGAAGTCATCGCCTTTTACTTTGCATGTTTCACTTAACTGCGCGCGGTAAATGTCTTTGCCTCCAACCGTTCTCTTGATGGCTTTGATAACCCATGTTTTGGTCGCTTTTTCAGGAAGATCAGACTCTTTTTCATAGATCTTATTGTAATATTTTACTGTAAACTCTGTACCGGAAAGATCTTTAGAAGTATCCTTATTTCCTTCAGAATCGACTTTATTGATCGTAATAACTGCTGGGTCATTTAACGGTTCATCTGTCATGGTAACTTCTGCTGTCTTTTCTGGTTCTACTTTAATAGAAGGCATTTCTGTATTAAGTTCAAAGCCCTCTGGAGCAGAAATTTCTTTGACTTTGTATGTTCCAGCATCAACCTTGCCAAAATCGGCAACACCTTTTGCATTTGTTTTTGCTGTTGCCACCTGTTTTCCATTTGAATCGATCAGTGCAAATTCAGCACCCTCTAAGGAATAGCAGCTATTACCATTCGTCAGGGATTCATTGGCAGATTTTTTGATTACCTTTGCTTCGCCCTGCTGCAGCCATGTTACAGTCAGCGATGTAGAGGAAGTATTCGGGAACATCTGGATATAGGTTGTATGCTGTACGGAGTCATCTCCAGTATCAACGATCATTGCCTGAGAATCATTCATGGATGCGCCAAGCTCTCCGGTGGAATAGGTTTTTCCCGGATTCGTGCCGGCCTTCGCAAACAAGAAAAATTTCTGTCCACCATTGATGGTAACATTCTGATTCGTGTACTCTCTGTCGGGAGAATACAGATGGATGTATACACCCTGCGGAATTTTCATTGTTACGCTGTTCATATCATTCGCATTCAGAGTAATATCCGGTGTACGCTGTTTACCATCGGTAGAATCGATGTAAGCAGTAGCCTTTGTTTTACTGAACGCAACTTCCGTACTTTCGATCAAATGTGCTTTTGCAAAATCGAGAATAGGCTTTGCAAGATCAATACCATTCTGTTTTCCCTCTTCGCCAGCCAGCTGCTCATTTCCATTGTACGCATAGTTCAGCGCAAATGTAGTTCGAATAATGGCTTCTTCCTGTCCCATACCAGCAAGAGGACCTTTGCTGAATCCCTGACCGCTCTCTCCATAGTAGAGAACTGTACGGGCAAGGTTGTTATCAAATGGATTAGCAACACCGGAGTTGGTATATCCATTATGATCCGGCGTATGTTTTTCCTGCTGCATACAGAAAGCTCTCTTATTATCGATGATAAAAATCGGAACCGATCTACCACCGTAATGTGCAAATCCCATTGTGCTGATTGTTACTTCTTTGCTTTCAGCTCTGGATCTTGACAGATCAAACAGTGCAATTTCGGATACATCCGGAAGTTTATAGGCTTCTGGACCAGCCGCAGGCTCGTCGGCACCTGGGTCGGTGGATAAAATTGAATTATCAACCGTATCCGTTGTCTCTGCTGCATTTTCCGAAGGATTCGATGTTACTTCGCCTGCCGCATTCGACGCAGATTCATTATCCGCACTCCTCTGGAATGCGATTTCAAGAATCTTGTCTCCTTCCACAGCAATATCATTTGAATACTCCTGTGTTTTTTCCGGCAGATCAACATCATCTGCTCCTGCATCTGTAGTTACTCGATACGTTGCGATATAATTTCCGTCATCGCTCGTGACTTTGGTTTTAACAACAGTACCTTTATCGGCTTCAAGGACAAGATCATAACTATTTTCCGGTTCTGCAGTCGTCACATTGCCGTTTGCATCGGTAATTGTTGTTTTGTCGTTCTCTTTTCGGATTGTCTGCGTATTTTCTTTTCCATCACTACTCTGTGTTGTGACTACAATACTTCCGCCGGCATTATCAATCTGGATTGATAATGTACCACGTTCCACTGCTTCCGGAATAATATCCGTAGTTGTGGATGGATCGTTGTCATCATCTGTTGCGGCGCTGACGGTATTTACGCCAACCGAACCGCTACTCATTGCTACCAGCAGTAATCCGGCAGTGACTTTCCGAAGATAGTCCTTCATTTTCTTCATCACGCAATCTCCTTTTCTATATTTTTTTATCCAACCCGGGTGACGAATCCGGAGTCGAATAAGGGATATTTATTTGTCCCTGTATATAGTATTGTAAATCCAACTATTTTTTTTGATCGTTTTTTCAAAAGTGCTTCTGCGGTTGATTTTTTGCTATATGCTGTACGCAACGAATGCAAAAAAGAGGGGAATATAGACGATTAAATGATGCGGAGACAGATGGTAGGCAGATGGTAGACAATCTGGAAGCGCAGAATAGAATAGATAAGATAAATACGTATTGTGTATCCGTTCCGGATGACACGAAACACAATATGTATTTATTATACTGCTTTTGTTTAAGTTGTTAATACTGCTTTTGTTTGTGGCGTTATTTACGAGCGCTCCACCATCGAGACCTCCACTGTCGAGCGCTCTAATTTCGAGAACTTCATTTTCGAGACCTCGATTTTTCTTATCTATTTTTCGCTCATAAAGATCGATCTACTTTTCTGCGAAAAAAGGACCATGGAATTTCCATGATCCCTCTTAACATTTATCTGCGATACTACATATCTTCGATATGTCGAAAACGAGACTATCGAAAATAGATATGATGGAAAGCGACAAGACGATAATAGACGTATCGATTTTAGTCTTATCGACAGTGGGTACTGCAACAATAACAGACTTAACAATAACAGGTTAAACAATAACAGTATGAAAATAATTATTGTGCATCCGTTCCGGATGACACGAAGCACGAATCACGGATCGTCAGTCAGCCTCAAAGAGAGAAAAAGGACAAATCAGCGACTAGAAATATCAATTTTTAGTAGCTCCACAACCACTGCACTTATATCCAGTCAATCTCTGCTCGGTTCTGGCTTGCTCGTCTACAACGGTTTCATCATATGCTTCGCTAACCAATCTCTGTTCATCATATGCGTCCTGATCCGTAACCGTTGTGCTTCCAACACAAACTTTTTGTGAACTATAGCTATGATCCGTAACAGCCGAATGATCACCTACAGCTTCGATTGCATCTGGACCATATCCAAAATCTTCCCCACATACATTGCATACCTGATGGTATTCATAAATTGGTTCCTCATGGGTAACCGCGTCATGGTGGATTGTCTGATATACTGCATCGTGATGGACGGTATGGGTTTTCGCTGGGATGTTTACGGTCGTATACTGCTCAACCCAATTATGTTCATGAGGAGCCTTAGTTGGAGCAGGTGTGGCGGTTGGAGCCTTAGTTGGAGCAGCAGTCGTTGCCGGGGTACTTGGCTTCTTGGTTGGAGCAGGCGTTGATGTTGAAGAAGATTTCGGGACACTCTTGGTCGGAGTCGGGGTCGTCTTAGTGCTTGCGCTGGTATTCTTTTGGGACTCCGTATCCTTTTGGGCTTCTTCCTTTGGCTTATCCGTAGGTGTAGGCGATGCTTTCTTTGTATCTTCTTTCTTTTCGGAAGTATTTGATTCCTGTTTTTTGTCAGAAGTTGTTACCGTATTTGAAACTTCTTTTCCCGAATCAGCCGAAACTGGCGTGGTTCCCTTCTTTTTACAGGACTCTGGAATTTCTGTCTTTTCTTCAACCACGGTTCCATCGCTCTTTTTGCAGATCTCATTTTTGGACCCAATTACTACCGTATCCTTGTCAGCCAGCTTTTCGGCCTCTGTTTCGGAAACAACAGATACCTTCTGGGTAATGGTAATAACAGGGTTTGTATTGGTGGTATATTTGGCTCCTCCCGGGGTTGCCTTCGGGTTTTCTTTTGAGGACAAATATTCAGCCAGCTTCTCTGCATTTATCTCTACTTCATATTTTACTTCATATTCCCCAACTTTTTCCAAATCAATCCCTGAACCACTGGCAGAAATGGAATTTACAATATCCTTATCATAACAAATTCCATGCAGCAGGTTTGGAGAATCAGCGCTTTGTAAAATATACAGATCATGAATTCCAGATACTGCATCTTTGATATCTTCCTCAGTATAATTATCCTCAGTGATAATATCTTCAGAGGAATCCACAACGGAATGGCTTTCTTTTACAATGGAAGAACTGGAAACACTCTGGGATTCAGAATTACCTGTTTCTGGAGCAGTCTGCGTTTTCGGAGTCCCGCATCCTCCCAATCCGGTACTCAATAATCCTGTCATAACCAATAAGGACATTTGCGTTCGTTTTCTCATAAAAAGATCTCCTTTCTTTTCTTAAGGGTAAGCGTCCAATAAGAGGGTGTATCGAAATTTCTGGCTGTTGCATGTAAACTAT
>CAJMMS010000028.1 GCA_905214675.1 uncultured bacterium | reverse complement strand
GCCCCTTTCTGTTTATCATTGTGAAAAGAAGATCCTGAAGAGGCATTTTTCGGATCCTGGTAAAATAATTTTTATTACCAGATCGGCAAAATGCCTTAAATTCATCAGAATTCATTTTTTCTATATCCATGAATGTACGTTTTTGAGAATGTTTCATGCATAATCACATCCTTTTTGAGCAGGTTCATGGCTTCTTTTTACAACATAATCATATCAAAAAAAGCAGAAGATATCTAATCCTTTCAGAATAAATATCTTCTGCTTTTAAGTTAATGACATTGTGTAAAATCAAGGCTTTCAGCCGTTTTTTGTTTTTCTATGCCGGAACAGAACGGAAAAATTCTGCCCCTTTTTTGCCCCTTTTCTGCCCCTTCGAAATCAGATGATTTTATAGATTGCAGAGATGCACTATGGATGCACAATAAGGCAGGAATATTCTTGACGAAAAAATCATGTGTGTGTAAAATGAAGAAAACAGAATGCATTCACACTAAGACAAATTTGTTGCTCGCCATTTGGAGAAGTGGGAGTTTTCTCTGACTAAAATAAAATGGAAACGTGAAAAGTATAAAAATGATAATGTCAAACAAGCGATGAAAAAAGAACAGGAGAAGGAAAATGAAACAATTATGGAAAAAATTTGATAAATTAACAGAAATTTGCTATATGAGTGAACTGGAGGATAATTGTCCCCAGTGGGATGAGGCGTATGAAGTATTCAAAGAGCTTGTTGTAAAAGGAAGAGAAAAGGATTCACAGTATGCGGCTGAAATTCTGAAAATGGATGATGCTACGGATTTTGCGTATGGTGTGACAGACTGGATCGAGGATTATCTGGATGAACTGGATGCAAGAGAAGAACATGAAAAGCTGATTTCAAGGTGTGAAGAGTTGTTAAATCTGTTTCAGTGGAAGGAAGTGTATCCGGGGGATTTGAAGTTTCGGATTGCTTCGGCTCTGGCTGCGGAAGATAAAAAGGAAGAAGCACTGGTATTCTGCGAGAAATGGTATGCAGAAGATCAGCATGAGATGGCTGCAACAGCGCTTGTGTACGCAAAAATGAGCCTGAAAGATTTAGAAGGAGCCGAAGCTGTTGTAAAAAAATATATTTCAGAAGACACGCCTTGTACAGATGAGAACGATATTCTGTTTATGGCGGCGGCTGATCTGTATCTTGTAAACGGAAAGGAAAAGGAGCGGATGGCAGTTACGGAAGCTCTGCAGAAATACGAACAGGAGTTAGAGGGATATTCGGAAGATATGGAAAGCGATATTTCTTTTGAACTGCCTTTCGAATAAGAAAAAGAGGCGGGAGGAAGAGAAGGATGCGACTGGCATATGTTTTTCTTGGATACTTTTTGGGGAGCATGTTGTTTGGATATCGCATTACCTGGCTGCTGAAGGGCATTGATATCAGAAAACTTGCAGAGGATGAAAATCCGGGAACATATAATGCATTTGTGTTTGGTGGATTCTGGTGCGGGATTCTGACGTTGCTGGCAGATATGGGCAAGGGATATTTGCCGGTGATGCTGTATCGTCAGAACTATAGTACAGAGGAGCTGATCTTTGCTCTTGTGATGGCGGCACCGGTGTTTGGACATGCTTTTTCGATTTTTCACGGAAGAAAAGGCGGAAAGGGAATTGCAGTTTCTTTTGGGGTACTGCTGGCATTGGTTCCCATCTGGAAGCCAGTTCTTTTGCTGGCGTTCTTTTATATCTTATTTTCGGTGGCTTTTAAGATCCGTTCACATCGCAGACGCTCAATCGTGACTTTTGGCTGTTTTTGTGTCGGCTGCCTGTTTCTGGTTCCGATAGAGGCCATTCTTTTGGGATGTGTCCTGATTTCATGCGTTGTAATCTATAAGCATCATCTGATGGAGGAAAAATCGAATGAAAGTGCTGATCTTGTCCTGTAATACAGGAGGCGGGCATAATGCGGCAGCACAGGCGATTGCGGAAGCAATCCGTGAACATGGAGATTGTGCGGAAGTGCTGGATTATCTGTGTCTTGCTGGGAACGGGGTATCAAAACTGGTCGGAGACGGTTATGTGGAAGTTGTAAAAAAAGCACCGGCTGTGTTTGGCATGGCCTATAAACTGGGAATGGCGGTAAGTAAAATGATGAAAAAATCCCCAGTGTATTATGCAAATGCCAGGATGGCACGCTATCTGGAAGAATATCTTCAGAAAAATCCGGTGGATGCGATCGTCATGCCACATCTTTATCCGGCAGAAACAATTACCTATATGCGAAGAAACGGGGTTGTTTTGCCATTTACGGTGGTGGTGATGACGGACTATACCTGTATTCCATTCTGGGAAGAGACGGATTGTGATTATTATATTACACCGCATAAGAAATTACACCCGGAGATCGTAAAAAGAGGAATCCCGGAGTATAAGCTGAAAGCTTTTGGTATTCCGGTATCCGGAAAGTGCCGGAAATATATTCCCAAAGAACAGGCACGCAGTATGCTGGGGCTGGAGCAGAAAAAGAAATATTTTCTGCTGGCGGCGGGAAGCATGGGGACGAAGGCAATCGTGCATATCCTGGAACTTTTGCTGGCAATGCAAAGCAAGAATGAAAATCTTGTGGTCATCTGCGGAAGTAATCAGAAGTTAAAGAAAAAACTTCAGAAGAAATATAAAAACAGGAAAGAGGTAATGGTTGTCGGATACACTAAAAAAATGCCAATTTACCTGAAAGCCTGCGATGTGATCTTTACGAAACCTGGGGGGCTGACTTCTACCGAGGCAGCAGTAAGTGGTATACCGATCGTGCATATCCGGCCGATTCCGGGATGTGAGACGGAAAACCGGAGATTTTTCCAGAAATCGGGGATGAGTGTTTCCAGAAAGACTGCAATCGGTCAGGTAGTGAGTGGTGTGCGTCTGATGCACGATGAAAAAAAGGTAAAACGGATGCTGGAGGCCCAGAAAAGAGAAATAAATCCGGATGCTTCAGAAGAATTGTACTGTTTTTTGAAAGAAAATACGAAAAAACTGCACAAATAATAGCCACCAAAAATTTAATTTTTAGTTAATCGTTTTGGTATATAACGACTATAATATAGACGTAACAAGAAAAGAACTTAACAAAACCTCTTTGTTGAAGGCTGCTAAGAAATCAGATTTTTGGAGGAAAAGATAAATGAATACTTTAAAAGCTGAAAAAAGAAGCACAGATGAAAAAGCAAAGAAACTGAGAAGAGAAGGATTTGTTACTGGTAACTTATTTGGCAGAGAAATTGAAAATTCTATCATGCTGAAGCTGAGTAAGAAAGATGTAGAGCAGTTGCTCAAAGTAGATAACAAGGGCAGTCAGGTTATGCTGGAAGTAGACGGCAAACAGTACGATGCCCTGATTAAAGACATTCAGTACAATGCAATGGCAAGAAGAGTCGATGAGATTGATTTCCAGGCTCTGGTAAGCAATGAAAAAGTACATTCCGTTGCAGAAGTCATTCTGGTAGATGCAGATAAAGTTGTAAGCGGTGTTGTACAGGAAGGTTTAAGTGAGATTGCATACAAAGCATTGCCTGCAGCACTGATTGATAAAGTAAAAGTAAATGTCGGACATATGAAAGTCGGCGATACGATCCGTGTAAAGGATCTGGAGATTGCAAAAGATAAAGACATTGATCTGTCAACTGATCCGGAAGCAGTTGTGGCAACGGTAACAGCCGTACATAATGTTGTACCGGAAGCTGAGACAGAAGAGACAGCAGAAGCCTGAAAGATGGCAGTAATGTGATTAAAATAAAATAAGAAGTAAAAAGGTATCGGTTTTGAAAAAAGACCGGTACTTTTTTTATTCAAAACGGCAGAAAAAAATTTAAAAATAAGTAGAAGTAAATAAGATAATTATGCTATTATACCATTATATGCTGCAGGGTTAAAACCGAAAATTACGATGTGATCGTACAAGTGTGTCCGACTTGAAGGTTTTATGGCCTGCACGGATATGAGATAAAAACAAAAGGGAGGAACAAAAGATGAAAAAAGTAATAATGGGATGGCTTATGGCAATTTTACTTGTATTAGGGATGTCTCAGAACGTTTCTGCTGCATTTAACACAGAAACGAGAGAAAGTGTGGCAGTCGTATATACTTGCCTGGATACAGATCAGGGCGAGTATGGATTTGGTTGGGGAACTGGTTTTTTTGTGGGAAAATCAGGTGAGAATCCTTCCTATCTGATTACGAATTATCATGTAATCTCAGATTTTGAGGATTATGGTGCAGGAGAGTTGTTTGATGTCCAGGTTGAGGGTGGATCGTTGAACGGACGCAGTAAGATAAGAATCTACTATGATTCCAGTGATTATGATGAAGCTTATGTGGTCGGTTTTGATCAGGCCAAAGATTTGGCATTGTTAAAACTGGACGCTCCTACTGCTAAAAGAAAGCCAGCAGTACTTTGCAGTCCGGATGATTCAATGGTAGGTTCTAAGGTTTATGCGGTAGGATATCCGGGACTTTCTGAAAATATTTTTGCGGGATCTACCACGTACTGGGGAGAATCGGATGCCAGTGTCACAAGTGGAACTTTCAGTCGTATTTTTACGACAGAAGGAACTGGCTGCGTAAATATACAGATTGACTGTGTGATTCGGCATGGTAATTCAGGTGGTCCTCTTGTGAATGAAGATGGTGCCGTGATAGGAATTAACACATGGAGTGTTTCAGATGGGGAAGAATCTGCCAATTATGCTGTCAGTGTGGATGAAGCCATCAATTTGATGAATCGTTATAGTATTTCCTATACAAAAGCAGGAGAGAATACAGGAACAGAAGCAGATCAATCTGGAAGTAATATGGGAATATGGATTGCAGTCATTGTTGGTCTGGTTGTAGTCATTGGAATTGTTGTTCTGGTTATTGTTCTCAGTGGCAAAAACAAAAAGGGACAGCATCAGGCAGTTAATGCACAGGAACCGGTGGCATCCATGAATCCGGCAATGGCATCTGTCAGTCCAACAATGGCATCTATGAAGCGCCCGGTAGTCTGCGCTATGTCACCACAGCTTCATGGAATGCGGCAGGAACTGTCGGAACGCCCGATTATAATTGGAAGGTCAAGAGCGGAGTGTGCAATCCTGTTTCCGGAAGGTACACCTGGTATTAGCCGGAAACATTGCTCGGTGGCATGGAATGCAGCTTCCGGAAACTTTGTTTTGACAGATATGTCTACCTATGGTACTTATCTGCAAAATGGTCAGAGATTAAATCCAGGTGTAGCATATTATCTGAAGGCAGGTGAATGCTTCTATCTCGGAGAAGATAAGAATATGTTTTGTGTGAATTTAGATTGATGGATGAAAAACTTTGGGAAATATGATAAAGTAGAAAAAACAAGATGTAATTACAAAGTAGCAGCGGAACGGAGGAAACATGAGTGAATTACAGGAATTGATCGGGGCAGGAAGCCCTGTCTGGAAAGGGATACTGGCGGCAGTTTTGATTTTGGGGATCCTGATCTGCTTTCTTGGATATCGTGTAAGACGGCTGCTGTTTGGAGTATTGGCAGCAACCATTGGGATTGTAGCGGGTTTTCAGTTTAGCCGTGTGGCATTTACCAATGTGTGGCTGTGCCTTGCAATAGGGATCGTGTGTGCGGTATGTTTGTGTATACTGGCATTTCGGTTCTATCGGGCAGGTGTATTTCTGGTCTGTGCGACCTTGATGTTTCTGGTCATGCGTACCTTGCTGCACCGGGAAGAATGGTGGGTTTATTCGGTTGCGGCACTGACAGCGCTGGCGGCGGGATTTGCAGCATTTCGTTTTGAAAAGCAGATGTTAGCGGTTCTTTCCGGATTTGCAGGAGCCTGTCTGGCAGCAGAGACAGGATTTGTGCTGGCAGATCTGGAGAAAGGATTTTTGTTCTGGGCAGTGCTGATCTTTGCGGGAATAGCAGGAACAGCATTGCAGATTTTCCAGGAGCAGAGAAGAAAAGAAGATGCGCCGGAAAAAAATCCGGATGTAACATCAAAAAAAGGAAAGAATAAAAGAGAGAGCCGAAAACGACAGGAAAAAAGAAAATCAGATGAACAGCGGGAACGCCATGAAAGACGCAGACAGTCCAGAGCCTGAAAAGACAAAGGAAAGCAGCACAGGCGCTCACAGATTTCAGAAAGGAGTTTCTTGTGAAATTTGATATGCACTGCCATACAAAAGAAGGATCGATTGATGGCAAAGTTGGAATTGAAGAGTATATTCAGATTCTGAGGGAAAAAGGTTATCAGGGAATGCTGTTGACAGATCATAATTCGTATAATGGCTATCGCTACTGGCGAGACCACATAAAAGGAAAAAAATATACGGATTTTGTGGTACTAAAAGGGATTGAGTATGATACGTTTAATGCCGGACATTTTCTGGTTATTCTACCGGAAGGGGTAAAGCCCCGTATTCTGGAGATGCGTGGCATGCCATTGGAACTTCTGATCAAGGTGGTACATGCATATGGTGGAATTTTAGGACCTGCACATCCATTTGGAGAGAAATATTTAAGTTTTGGTAATACCAGAAAGTATCGGCAGAATAAAGACATCATGGGTGAGTTTGATTTCCTGGAGGCATATAATTCCTGCGAGACGGAAGAACGCAATCAAGAAGCGAAAAAGACAGCAAGAAAATATTTTCTTGCAGGATTGGGAGGCAGTGATTCGCATAAGGCGGATTGCATCGGAACTGCATATACAGAGTTTCGGGAGCCGGTGAGAAGCGAATCTGATCTGATCGAACAGGTAAAAAGAAGAGCACCGATCAAGGCAGGCGGAACATATTATCATGGAACTACGAAGGAGAAGATAGGGAAAGCCAACGACCTGCTTATCTATTCCTTCTGGGTATATAATAAGGTCGCAGGCTTTGCCAAGTTTAACAAACGAAGAAAGCAGCGAAAATATCTGCCAATTTCTATCAGTGGCGGACAGGGGTTATACGATCCGGCCAGTCAGAAAGATTCGCATTGAGAATGGCGGTAAACATCTGGTTTTTGACACCAGGATTCTCCAGGTTTAGCTGACGCAGAAGCTGCTTACTGTATTCGCGGCGTGTGTGTCCGTCAGCCGGGCAGGGACTTTTAGCTACCGGAATATGGTATTTATGCCAGAATCCGATCACATCCGCTTCATCGATAAAAAACAGCGGGCGTATGACCGTCAGATCCATCTGATCCAGATAGGTTTTAGGTGGAAATGAATAAAAACGTCCCTCATAGAGCAGAGACAGAAGCATAGTTTCGATCACATCATCTTTGTGATGTGCATAGGCGATCTTATTGCAGCCAAGTTCTTTTATGGCGGCATTGAGAGCGCCTTTTCTCATTTTGGCGCACAGAGAACATGGATTATTTTCCCGGCGTTCTTCAAAAATGATCTGAGCAATCTGTGTATCCACGATTTTATAAGGAATCTCAAGAGTCTGACACATCCGTTGAACTGGCTCCAGATCAAGATTCTGAAAACCAAGATTTACGGTGATGGCAGTCAGATCAAAGTGCTTTGGATAGAAACGTCTCAGGCCATATAAGGCGCAAAGAAGTGTCAGGCTGTCCTTTCCGCCAGAAATACCGATCGCGATGTGGTCACCTTCTTCAATCATCCGGTAGGCATCGACCGCCTGCCTGGTTAGACTTAGTAATTTCTGATATTTCATGGGTAAACTCCTTTCTTTAACAAAACCCTAACCCATAAATGAGAAAAAGTCAACGATTGCAATTCATATCCAGAGTCAGTATAATAAAAGAAATAACAGAATAAATGGATTTTGCTATTTGTTCTGTTAAATAATGAAAAAGCCTGGGGGAATGTGTCAGACTAAGGAGAAGAAAGGCGGGAGATGAAAATGTGTCAGTATGACAGAAAATCAAAAAAAGCGGAAGAATTTATCAATCACGAGGAGATTCTTGAGACGCTTCGCTATGCGGAAGAAAATAAGCATAATGAAGCTCTGATCGATCAGATCCTTGAGAAAGCAAAGAAGAGAAAGGGACTGGAACACAGGGAGGCGATGGTGCTTCTGGACTGTGATATCGAGGAGAAAAATCAGGAGATCTATGCCCTTGCTGAGCAGATCAAGAAGGATTTTTATGGCAATCGAATCGTTATGTTCGCACCGCTGTATTTATCAAATTATTGTGTGAATGGATGCGTATACTGTCCATATCATGCAAAAAACAAGCATATCAGCCGCAAAAAGCTGACACAGGAAGAGATTCGAAATGAAGTGATCGCACTTCAGGATATGGGGCATAAGCGTCTGGCACTGGAGACGGGGGAGGACCCGGTCAACAATCCGATTGAATATGTGCTGGAAAGTATTAAGACGATTTACAGCATCAAACATAAAAACGGAGCGATCCGCAGAGTAAATGTAAACATTGCTGCGACAACAGTAGAAAATTACCGGAAACTGAAAGAGGCAGGAATCGGAACCTACATCCTGTTTCAGGAAACCTATCATAAAGAAAGTTATGAAAAATTGCATCCGACCGGACCGAAGCACAATTATGCTTACCATACCGAGGCAATGGACCGTGCCATGGAGGGCGGAATTGACGATGTAGGCATCGGTGTGCTGTTTGGGCTGGAACTGTACCGTTATGAATTTGCAGGGCTTCTGATGCACGCAGAGCACCTTGAGGCGGTACATGGTGTCGGACCGCATACGATTAGCGTGCCGCGTATCCGCAGGGCCGATGACATTGACCCGGAAACGTTTGACAATGGCATTGATGATGATACGTTTGCAAAAATCGTGGCATGTATCCGTATTTCCGTGCCGTACACCGGCATGATCGTTTCTACGAGAGAGAGTCAGGCCTGTCGTGAGCGGGTGCTGCATCTGGGCGTTTCACAGATCAGCGGCGGTTCCCGCACAAGCGTCGGTGGTTATGTAGAGCCGGAGGCAGAAGATGACAATTCTGCACAGTTTGATGTCAGCGATAACCGTTCGCTGGATGAGGTTGTGAACTGGCTGATGCGTCTTGGCTATATTCCGAGTTTCTGTACCGCTTGTTATCGGGAAGGCAGAACAGGCGACCGTTTTATGAGCCTGTGTAAGAGCGGCCAGATCCAGAACTGCTGTCATCCGAATGCACTTATGACTCTGAAAGAATATCTGATGGATTATGCTTCTGAGGATACCAGAAACATTGGTCTGAAACTGATTGAGAAAGAAATTCCGAATGTGCCAAGAGAAAAGACAAGACAGATCCTGGAGCACCATTTAAAAGAAATTGAAGAAGGCCAGAGAGATTTCCGTTTTTAATGTAAATTTGTCAGGAGGACAAGCCTATGAGCCTGAATGGAACACCGATGGCAGAACGCATCCACATCGGGATTTTCGGAAAACGAAATGCCGGAAAATCAAGTCTGATCAATGCTATAACAGGGCAGGATCTGGCGATTGTATCCGGGGTTTCCGGGACTACTACGGACCCGGTTTATAAAGCGATGGAACTGCTTCCATTAGGTCCGGTAGTGCTGATCGATACACCGGGAATTGATGATGAGGGTGAGCTTGGTGCGCTTCGCGTAAAGAAAAGCTATCAGGTATTAAATAAGACAGACCTGGCAATCCTGGTGTGCAGTGCAAAAGAAGGAATTGCTGACGAGGATATGAGGCTGATAGAAAGAATCCAGAATAAACAAATACCATGGATTCTTGTAATGAATAAAACAGATCTGATAAAAGAAGAGGATAAAAAACTTCCATCTGAGATTTTAAAGAACTTTGAAAAGAAAGAGAAGAAGGTAAGCGTTTTCTGGGTAAGTGCCAGAGAAGGAGAGCAGATTTATGATCTGAAGGAGCAGATTGCCAGAAAAGCACAGAAAGAAAAAACAGAAAAGCCTCTGGTTTCGGATTTATTAAATCCGGGGGATTGTGTTGTTCTGGTAGTTCCGATCGACAAAGCGGCACCGAAAGGGAGACTGATCCTGCCGCAGCAGCAGACGATCCGGGATGCACTGGAAGCGGGAGCAGCGGTCATGGTGACAAGGGACTGCGAATTACAGGAGACACTTGCGGCATTGAAAAAACCGCCAAAGATTGTGATCACAGACAGTCAGGTATTTGGAAAGGTGGCAGAACTTGTACCAAAAGATGTGCTTCTGACTTCTTTTTCGATTTTGTTTGCACGCTATAAAGGGGAATTACAGACACAGGTAAGTGGTGCAAAGGCACTGGAACAGATTCAGGATGGAGATCACATCCTGATCTGTGAAGGATGTACACATCACAGACAGTGTGGTGATATCGGAACGGTAAAGCTGCCTGCATGGATAAGAAATACCACAAAAAGTGAGCCGGTTTTTCAATTTAGCAGCGGAGGTTCCTTTCCGGATGATCTTACTTCGTATAAACTGATCGTGCACTGCGGAGGATGTATGCTGAATGAAAAAGAAATGAAATATCGCATTGCCTGTGCAAAAGATGCTGGTATTCCGATTACAAATTATGGAGTGGCGATCGCTTATATGCATGGTATCCTAAAGAGAAGTGTAGAAGCATTTCCGGAAATTTACCAGATGCTTTGAGAACTTCGGTAAGAGTGTTTTTAGAGAAAGATAAAAAGAGCAGATCCAGTTTGCAGGATCTGCTCTTTTTAACGAAAAATATTAAAATCCAGCTTCTTTCAGAATCTTTTCGGCGGATGTGGCATCATTTGTTACACACAAAACTGCATAATTTCCAGAAGTTTTGATCAGTGCATTGTCCAGGTTCTTTACTTCGTCTGCATTATAAGATGCGTAAAGATCTTTCTGGTTTTTCACGCGCGTCTCAAACAGGTTTTTTACTTCAGAAACATAATCGCTGTCGCTGCATTTGATCACAACGGCTTCACAGGCAGTAGCGCCGGTTCCAACGTAAGCGGCACAGTCCTCGATTTTGGAAGTGTCTACCAGATAAGTCGAAGCAAGGATGTCCTCTGAAATCGAAGAAAGGGTATCACCGCTGGCTGTCTGGGAAAGCTCTTCTGCAAGTGCAGCAGCAGACTGGATCGAGATTTCTTTTGATTTGGAGCCGCATCCGGCAAGCATCAGAACGGCCAGGGAAACGGTCAGTAATAAAGTGATCATTCTTTTCATTTTTATACTCTCCTTTGTAATGTAAATATTTGCAAATCACCTGTCAGTGCAGAGATGACAGCATTGCATTTTAATGAAAATCAATTATTTGCAGCAGAAGCGGATTCTGTTTCTGTCTCGGTAGAAGTCTCTGCTTCATCGGCTGCAGTTACATAATGTGTTCGCAGATAATCGAGCCATTTGGTACAGTATTCCGGATACATGTGGATACCGTCACTGCTGGCATCGGTAATCAGAGAACCATTTCCGTCCGATAAAACTTCGTTCGGGTTCAGATAATAATAATTGTTTGCACTGCAGATGTCAAGAATAATCTGGTTGACAGTATCAATATTTTTATTGTTAACATAATCACCAGTCTGGACTTTGGCTTCTTCCACATACGGTACAGCACTGACATAAAAGATGGCATCTGGCATCAGTTTACGCAGTTCTGCAAGACAACTGGTATAATTTTTCCGAAATTCTTCAAAATCGGGATATCCCAGATCATTTGTGCCAAGCATGATATACATTTTTTTGAAAGAGTTATTTTTTAATGCCTGAAATACGGTAACATTTCCGCTGGAGGTAGTAATATAGGCGGTCTCGGAAATGTCAGAAGAATTCATACCGATACCGGTCAGGAAAGTTCCCTGTGTAATACCGGACTGCATATGAAAACCTTCTACTCTGGAATCACCGATAAATACAGCATCGGAAAAGTAAGAGTCGTCTACCGCGGTTGCCTGTTCTTTGACGATACATTTTGCGTTGATGGCAGAAGTTGTGCTGTCCTGTGCAAATGGTGTGATATTTTTTGGAACAGTCGTGTTGTTTCTGGTTGATTCAGAAGAAGTCTCGCTTTCCGCAGAAGCTTCGTCCTGCTGGAAATCTTTCGAAGAAAAAATCTCGTCAAGCTGTTCCTGAACCTGATTGTGGATGCCTCCCCTGGAAGCGATATTGATGATCAGACGTCCTTCAAATACGACTAAAAATGCAAATACAAGAAGTAGTATATTTAAAAAGCGTCCCGTACGCCGTGGCTTTCGTTTTCTCTGTTGTGCCATAATTTCCCCTCTTAAAGTAGATAGATTTATCTTGTCTTTTCTTTTCTTCTACTATATTATATAATAATCACGTTAATTGTAAATAGTTTTTTTAGATGGGAGTTTTTTTATTATGGTTTTCAGCAGTCTGTTGTTTCTGTTCCGGTTTCTGCCGGCAGTTTTGATCTTATATTATGCGGCACCGAGAAAGCTGCGAAATGTGATCCTGCTTTTGTTCAGCCTGTTTTTTTATGCCTGGGGTGAGCCGAAGTATGTATTTCTGATGCTTTTTACGATCACGCTTGACTTTTTCATAGGAAGAGGTATCGACCGGGCAAAAAAAGCAGGAAATCAGAAAAAGGCAAAAGGGTTTCTGCTGGTTTCCATTATTACAGATCTTTCGATTCTGGGATTCTTTAAATATGCAGATTTTCTGATCGGGACGGTCAATACTCTGACCGGGGCAGGAATACCGCTTCTTGGAATACCGTTGCCGATCGGCATTTCCTTTTTTACATTCCAGACCATGTCCTATACGATTGATGTATACAAAGGAAGCACGGAAGTGCAGAAAAACTGGATCAAATATGGCACTTACGTATCCATGTTTCCACAGTTGATCGCAGGTCCGATCGTCCAGTATAAGACGATCGCAAAGCAGATGGAAGTACGAAGGGAAAATACAGATGATTTCGCAGAAGGGATACACCGGTTTATGATCGGACTTGGCAAAAAGGTACTGATCGCAAATAACATCGGTGCTCTGTGGGATGCGATCGAGGTGCTTCCGGTGTCAGGACTGGCAGTGGGGACGGCATGGCTTGGAGCATTTGCCTATACATTCCAGATATATTTTGATTTTGCCGGCTATTCTGATATGGCGATCGGACTTGGAAAGATGTTTGGATTCCATTTCCTTGAGAACTTCAATTACCCATACATTTCAAAGAGTATCACAGAGTTCTGGAGACGCTGGCATATTTCACTTAGTTCCTGGTTTAAAGAATATGTCTATATTCCGCTGGGCGGAAACCGCTGCGGGATCGCAAAGCAGATCCGCAACATTCTGGTTGTCTGGATGCTGACCGGAATCTGGCATGGCGCAAATTGGAATTATGTATTGTGGGGGGGCTATTACGGTGTTCTGCTGCTTTTTGAAAAACTGGTATTCAAAAAAGTACTGGACAAAACACCGGCTATTCTGCAGCATATTTATACACTGTTTTTTGTTGTGATCGGCTGGATTATCTTCAAATGTGAGGATATGGCTTTTGGAATTTCCTATCTGAGAGCGATGTTTGGCGGATTTGGCCAGGGATTCTGTGACCAGCAGACCCTGTATCTGTTTGGAAATTATGCGGTGTTGTTTGTACTGGCCTTTCTTGGGTCAACGACAATTCCAAAGAAAGCAGTGGGTGTCCTGATGGGAGCAGGCCCAAGGAGAACCTGGGCGGAAAATACATTGCGTATCCTGTTTTATGCCGTGATTTTTGTGGTTTCCGTTGCGTATCTGGTGGATGCAACCTACAACCCATTTTTATATTTTAGATTTTAACGATGCCAGGGTCAAAAGCCTAAAACCACGATGTGCTTGCACAGGAGTGGTTTTATGGCTTAATGACCCGCCCGATATGAGCATAAAAGTGGAGCATAAGCTTCACGATATGCGAATAGCGGGAAGAAATGTGGGAGTACGAAGTACGGAACAATTCGTATGGCATCTTTTTACCTTAACGTTTAACGATGCCAGGGGCAAAAGCCTGATAATGATATGGAGATAAGAATATATGAGTACCAAAAAACAAAATATAGCAACGATTGTATTTTTTCTGATTCTGATCTTCGGTACAACGATCTGGACACTGATCTCGCCGAAAAAAGAATTTTCCGAGCGCGAAAACCGGGCACTTGCAGTGCTTCCGGCACCATCTGTAGAGCGATGTTTTTCCGGTAAATTTGAAAAGGATTATGAAACTTATCTGACGGATCAGTTTCCATGGCGTGATGGATGGATCGGTATGAAAACGGCAATCGAGAAAGCTTCATTTAAGACGGAGACCAAAGATATTTATTTTGCAAAAGAGGATTATCTGATCGAGGCACATTCCAGAAGTTTCCGCAGTCCACAGGCGAACGCAAATATTGGATATCTGAAGAGTTTTATGGAAACCTGTGTGGAAAAGTACGGAAAAGATCACGTAACGGCAATGGTAGTCCCAAACGCGGTGGATATCCTGAAGGATCTGCTTCCAAAGCATGCAGATCCGTATGATGAGGAGGTCTATCTGAAAAGCATTGCCGATGCGATGCCGCAGGGAACCTGGTTTGACAGCGGCAGTGTTCTTCGTGAGCATATGGATATTCAGCTTTACTACCGCACGGATCATCACTGGACAACGGAAGCAGCTTATTATGTATATGCAGCCTGGGCTTTAGAACAAGGTCTTTCTCCGCTTGCACTTTCGGATTATACGAAAGAGACGGTAACAGAGGATTTTTATGGTACGATCGATGCCAAAGTCGGTGGAAAGAATAAAAGCGATGCGATCCATGTGTATAAACCGAAAAAGAAAGCAAAATATCAGGTAAATTATGTGGTAAAAAATGAGACGGCAGATGATATTTATCAGTATGATTATCTGAATACAAGAGATAAGTACAGCGTATATTTTGGTGGAAATCAGAGCCTTGTGGAAGTTAAAACAAACAGCAAAAGCAAACGGAAACTTCTGGTCGTGCAGGATTCTTATGCACATTGTTTTATTCCGTTTACGTTGCATGATTTTTCAGAAGTAGATTTTGTGGATCTTCGTTATTATAATGAAAGTCTGAAGGAATATATGGAAAAGGGCGATTATACGGATGTTCTGTTTCTGTATAATGCGGCTGGATTTGCAGAGGACAGCAGTCTGATCAAACTAGGCAATTAAGAAGGAGGAAAAAAGCATGAGTTATGCAGATAAAGTATTTAAAGAAATGTGCAGAGATATTCTGGATAACGGGGTGAGCACAGAAGGAGAGAAGGTGCGTCCGATCTGGGAGGATACGAACGAGTCGGCGTACACGATCAAGAAATTCGGCGTGGTCAACCGCTATGATCTGAGAAAAGAATTTCCGGCACTGACGCTTCGTAAAACGGCACTGAAAAGTGCATTTGACGAGCTTCTGTGGATCTGGCAGAAAAAATCCAACAATGTGCATGATCTGAATTCTCACATCTGGGATGCATGGGCAGATGAGGACGGCTCGATCGGAAAGGCTTACGGCTATCAGCTTGGTGTAAAACATCAGTACAAAGAAGGAGAGATGGATCAGGTAGACCGTGTGATCTACGATCTGAAGAACAATCCGTACAGCCGCAGAATTATGACGAACATTTATGTACATCAGGATCTGCATGAGATGAACCTTTATCCGTGTGCCTACAGCATGACCTTTAATGTGACTCAGAGAAAGGGTGAGGATAAACTGACGCTCAATGCCATTTTAAACCAGAGATCGAACGATGTGCTGACAGCAAACAACTGGAACGTGGCACAGTATGCCCTGCTGGTGCATATGCTGGCACAGGTGTGCGATATGTATGTCGGTGAGCTGGTGCATGTGATTGCAGATGCTCATATTTATGACCGCCATATCCCACTGATCGAGGAACTGATCACAAGGGAAGAACATCCGGCACCAAAAGTATGGCTGAACCCGGAGAAAAAAGATTTCTATGCATTTACCGTAGATGATCTGCATGTGGAAGATTATGTGACCGGACCGCAGATCAAAAATATACCAGTTGCAGTCTGAAAACGAATGTGTCAGAATGTGTAAAGAGAGAGACAAGAGGAGGATAAGCAAGATGAATTTGATTGCTGCTGTGGATAAGAACTGGGCGATCGGCAAGAACAATGAACTGCTGGTCAGCATTCCGAATGATATGAAGATGTTCCGTCAGATGACAACCGGAAAAGTGGTCGTGATGGGCAGAAAGACACTGGAGAGTTTCCCGAACGGGCTGCCGCTCAAAAACAGAGTGAACATTGTACTGACGAAAAATAAGAATTATCAGGTCAAAGGTGCCATCATCGTGCACAGCGTCGAGGAAGTGCTGGAAGAACTGAAAAAATACGACAGTGAGGACGTCTATGTGATCGGCGGAGAGCAGATTTACCGCCAGATGCTTCCATACTGCGATACGGCCCATATGACAAAGATCGATCATGCATATGAGGCAGATGCACATTTTCCGAATCTGGACGAAAAGGAAGAATGGAAGATCACGGCAACGAGTGATGAGCAGACCTATTTTGATCTGGAATATTATTTTGTAAAATACGAGAAAAAGGGCGCAGAAAAGTAGAATGGTAATCTGACAGGGAGGTCTGATTTATGTACAGAGAACATACAAAAGCAGTGAAGATCGGAAACCGGGTGATCGGAGGAGGTAATCCAATCCTGATCCAGTCGATGACAAATACAAAGACAGAAGATGTGCAGGCAACTGTGGCACAGATCCAGGCTCTGACGGCTGCAGGATGCGACATTATAAGGTGTGCAGTTCCGACACAGGAGGCTGCAAAAGCATTAAAAGAGATCAAAAAACAGATCACGATCCCGCTGGTAGCGGATATTCATTTTGATTATAAGCTGGCAATCGCAGCAATCGAAAATGGTGCCGATAAGATCCGCATCAATCCGGGAAATATCGGCAGCAGGGAGCGTGTGCAGGCAGTGGTCGATGCGGCCAAGGAGCGGAACATCCCGATCCGTGTCGGTGTAAACAGCGGTTCTCTGGAAAAAGATCTGATAAAAAAATATGGTGGCGTGACGGCAGAAGGGATCGTGGAGAGTGCACTGGATAAGGTGCACATGATCGAAGAAATGGGTTATGACAATCTGGTCATTAGCATCAAATCTTCCGATGTGCTGATGTGTGCAAAGGCACATGAACTGATCGCACCGAAGACCGATCATCCGCTCCATGTCGGCATCACAGAGTCAGGAACGGTTTTATCTGGCAATATCAAATCCGCCATCGGACTTGGTATGATCCTTTCACAGGGCATTGGCGATACGATCCGTGTATCGTTGACCGGAGATCCGAAAGAAGAGATCAAATCCGCCAAGCTGATCCTGCGTACCCTGGGACTTCGAAAAGGCGGTATTGAGGTTGTATCCTGTCCGACCTGTGGACGTACACAGATCGATCTGATCGGTCTGGCGAATAAAGTTGAAAACATGGTCGAAGATATTCCGCTGGATATCAAAGTTGCGGTCATGGGCTGCGTGGTAAACGGACCTGGAGAGGCAAGAGAAGCAGACATAGGGATCGCCGGTGGAAAAGGCGAAGGTCTTTTGATCAGGAAGGGGGAAGTGGTGAAGAAAGTACCTGAGGGTGAACTTCTGGATGCTCTCAGAGAAGAACTTCTTCACTGGAATGAGATTCATGCCTAAAGAGTTTTTTGATGTATTTCCAACTTTAAAGGTAAATGACAACTTAAGAGGATTACTTTCTCAGGCGACGGTTACGAGAGTAACCGTCACTTCTGCAAGAGACAGAATGCGGGTATATCTGGAAAGTCCGCGTCTTCTGTACTGGCAGTCTGTGCGGGATACAGAGCGTGAGATCAAAAGACAGATTTTTGATAATGCATCAATGGAAGTAAAGATCATTGTTAAATTTCAGTTATCCAGACAATATACGCCCAAAACGCTGATGCAGGAGTATGAGAGCAGCATTTTATCTGAAATAAGAGATTATAATATTTTCCTTTACAGCATTTTGCGCCAGGCAGACTGTACCTTCACAGCGGATGATGAGATGACACTGACGATTGAGAAAAATGTGGTAGCAGAAGAGCGTCTGGAAGAACTGTTACAGATTCTGGAGAAAATATTCTGTGAACGCTGCGGTATGCATTTTAAGGTGCAGACCGTTTTAAAAGAGCCGGTGGAGAGCAAGTCACATAAAAACAGCGAACTGCGGATTCAGCAGGAGGTCGATGCGATCCTGCAAAATGCCGTGCTTGGCAATCCGGAGGAACCTCAGAATATACCGGAAGAACATGCACAGACAGAGAAGGTAAAAACGGAAGAAAAGACGGAAGAGGCGAAAAAAGAAAAAGCAGCACCGGAAAAGAAAAACGATGGCAGGAGCGAGAAAACAGTCGAGAAAAAAAGTGTGGAAGTGGCAAAAGGAAAAGGAACTTTCCAGGGAAAAGGCGGATTCCGTTCCGGATTTTCCAGAGGAGACGGACCGCGCAGCGTGCGTCGTTCGGACAATCCGGATGTGCTTTACGGACGCGACTTTGAAGGTGAATCGCTGGCCATCGAGCAGATCCAGGGCGAGATGGGTGAAGTGACGATCCGTGGTCAGGTTCAGACGCTGGATACGCGCGATATCCGTAATAATAAAACAATTATTATGATGGAAGTCACCGACTTCACGGACACCATTGTGATCAAGATTTTTGCACAGACAGAACAGGTTCCGGAAATCTTAAAAGACATCAAAACCGGAGCATTTCTGAAGATCCGTGGCGTGACGACAATCGACCGGTTTGACGGACAGCTTAGCATCGGTTCGGTGTTTGGCATCAAAAAGATCCAGGATTTCCGCAAACCGAGGCTGGATACCTGGCCGGAAAAACGAGTGGAACTTCACTGTCACACAAAAATGAGTGACATGGACGGCGTTTCCGATGTAAAAGACATCATAAACCGGGCAAAATCCTGGGGACATAAGGCGATTGCCATCACGGATCACGGTGTTGTGCAGGCATTCCCGGATGCGAACCACGCCGTTTCGCCGGATGAGGATTTCAAGATCATTTACGGATGCGAGGCTTATCTGGTGGATGACTTGCAGGATCTTGTAGTCAATTCCAGAAATCAGAGTCTGGAGGATGCCTATGTGGTCTTCGACCTGGAGACGACCGGTTTCAGTACGGTGGCAAACAAGATCATCGAGATCGGTGCTGTCAAAGTGGTAAACGGCAAGATCACCGATAAATTCAGCACCTTTGTCAATCCGGAAGTGCCGATCCCGTACCGCATCGAGGAGCTGACCAGTATCAACGACAACATGGTACTGGACGCCCCGACAATCGAAGAAATCCTGCCGAAATTCCTGGAATTCTCGGAAGGATGCGTGATGGTCGCACACAATGCGTCGTTTGATATGGGATTTATCGAGGCGAACTGCAAACGGCAGGGCATTGAGAAGGGATTTACCATAGTCGATACGGTTGCCCTGGCAAGAGTGCTGATGCCGCAGCTCAACCGTTTCAAGCTGGATACGGTCGCGAAGGCACTGAAAGTATCGCTGGAGAACCATCACCGTGCCGTCGATGATGCCGGATGTACGGCAGAGATTTTTGTGAAATTTATCGAGATGTTACAGCAAAGAGATATCAATAACCTAGACGGAGTCAATGAGCTGGGACGTACTTCCGTGGACAAGATCCGTAAAAGTCCGTCACACCATGCAATCCTGCTGGCGACCAATGACCTGGGTCGCATCAATCTGTATCGTCTGGTGTCCTGCTCGCATCTGAAATACTATAACCGAAGACCGCTGATCCCGAAGAGCGAATTTGTGCGTCACAGAGAGGGACTGCTGCTTGGTTCTGCCTGTGAGGCGGGCGAACTGTATCAGGCTGTGCTGAATCACCGATCCGATCAGGAAATTGCAAGACTGGTCAATTTCTATGATTATCTGGAGATCCAGCCGATCGGAAACAATGCCTTTATGCTGCGAAGCGATAAGACCGATGTGGAGACCGTCGAAGATCTGCAGGAGATCAACCGCAAGATCGTAAAACTCGGAGAACAGTTTAACAAGATGGTCGTGGCGACCTGCGATGTGCATTTTTTAAATCCGGAGGACGAGGTTTACCGCCGTATCATCATGGCGGGCAAGGGATTTACCGATGCCGATGAGCAGGCCCCGCTTTATCTGCGTACGACCGAAGAGATGCTCAAAGAATTTGAATACCTCGGAAGCGAGAAAGCGGAAGAAGTCGTGATCACAAATCCGAATAAGATCGCCGATATGTGCGAAAAAATATCACCGGTAAGGCCGGATAAATGTCCGCCAGTCATCCCGGATTCGGACAAAAGTTTGCGTGAGATCTGCTACAACCGTGCCCATGAGATTTATGGCGAGGATCTTCCGGAAGTCGTTGTCGAGCGACTGGAGAGAGAACTGAACTCTATCATTTCCAATGGATTTGCCGTTATGTACATCATCGCACAGAAACTGGTGTGGAAGTCCAATGAGGACGGCTATCTGGTAGGTTCAAGGGGTTCGGTCGGATCTTCGTTTGTAGCGACGATGGCAGGAATCACTGAGGTAAATCCGCTGCGGCCGCATTATTACTGTGAGAAATGTCACTACAGCGATTTTGACTCGGACGATGTGAAAGCCTACGCCGGAAGAGCCGGATGTGACATGCCGGATAAGACCTGCCCGGTCTGCGGAGCGAAACTTCGAAAAGAAGGATTTGATATCCCGTTTGAGACCTTCCTTGGATTTAAGGGAAACAAAGAGCCGGATATCGACCTGAACTTCTCCGGTGACTATCAGGGAAATGCCCACCGTTATACGGAGGTTATTTTTGGAAAAGGTCAGACCTACCGTGCCGGAACGATCGGTACACTGGCTGAAAAAACGGCTTTTGGTTATGTGAAGAATTACTACGAAGAACGCGGCGAGCGGAAGCGTACCTGTGAGATCAACCGTATCGTAAAAGGATGTACCGGCGTGCGAAGGACAACGGGACAGCATCCGGGCGGTATCATCGTTCTGCCGCTGGGCGAGGAGATCGATTCCTTTACTCCGGTGCAGCACCCGGCAAACGATATGACAACCGACATTATAACAACACATTTCGATTACCATTCCATCGACCACAACCTCCTGAAACTCGATATTCTCGGACACGATGATCCGACGATGATCCGTATGCTGGAGGATCTGACCGGTATCGATGCACAGATGATCCCGCTGGACAACAAAGAAGTTATGTCACTTTTTGTAAGTACAGAGGCACTTGGCGTTACACCGGAGCAGCTTGGCGGCTGTCCGCTCGGCTCCCTCGGGATTCCGGAGTTTGGAACGGATTTCGTTATCCAGATGCTTGTGGATACCAAACCGCAGAGCTTTTCGGATCTGGTCCGTATTTCCGGTCTGTCCCACGGAACGGACGTATGGCTTGGAAATGCACAGACACTGATTGAAGAGGGCAAGGCGACCATTTCCACGGCAATCTGTACGCGAGACGATATCATGACCTACCTGATCGGAAAAGGGCTGGACAGTGAGCAGTCGTTCACGATCATGGAGAGCGTGCGAAAAGGAAAAGGCCTGAAACCGGAGTGGGAAGAAGAGATGCTGGCACATGATGTGCCGGACTGGTATATCTGGTCCTGTAAAAAGATCAAGTACATGTTCCCGAAAGCACATGCGGCAGCGTACGTTATGATGGCATTTCGCATTGCCTGGTATAAGATTTTCTATCCACTGGCATATTATGCGGCATATTTTAGTATACGAGCTTCCGCATTCAGCTATGAACTGATGTGCCAGGGACAGGAAAAACTGCTGCACTACATGGACGAATACCGCAAAAAAGGCGATGCACTTTCCAAAAAAGAGCAGGATTCCATGAAAGACATGAAGATCGTACAGGAAATGTATGCAAGAGGCTATGATTTCCTGCCGCTGGATCTCTACCAGGCGGATGCAAGACGCTTTAAGATCATCGACGGCAAACTGATGCCGGCACTGAGCACGATCGAGGGTCTTGGAGAGAAGGCTGCGGATGCCGTTATGGATGCGGCAAAAGAAGGCAAATTTTTATCAAAAGACGATTTCAGAGACCGGACAAAAGTCAGCAAGACGGTCATCGACCTGATGGATGATCTCGGGATTCTGGGTGATCTGCCGGAGAGCAATCAGTTGTCGCTGTTTGACCTGGTAGGATAGATAAGGAGAAAAAGAGAATGAGCGAAGCAATCGTTACCCTGAAAAAGGGCGAAGGAAGAATGTTAAAATCAGGCGGACTGTGGATCTTTGACAATGAAATTGCAAGTATCCTCGGAAGCTTTGAGGATGGAGATATCGTGGCAGTACATGATTTTGACGGCTACGGACTGGGAAAAGGCTTTATCAACCGCAATTCCAAGATCCGTGTGCGGATGATGACAAGAAACCGCCATCAGGAGATCGACGAAGCATTCCTTAGAATGCGTGTGCAGGAAGCGTGGGATTACCGCAAGAAAGTCAGCGATACCGGAAGCTGTCGTGTGATCTTCGGTGAGGCAGATTTCCTGCCGGGACTTGTCGTGGATAAATTTTCCGATGTGCTGGTCGTACAGTCCCTGGCACTTGGCATCGACCGCCTGAAAGATCAGATCGTAGAACTGTTAAAAGAAGTCCTGGCAGCAGACGGCATCAAGATCCGCGGTGTCTATGAGCGAAGCGATGCAAAAGTACGCCGCCAGGAGGGCATGGAGCTGTACAAAGGATTTATCGGCGAGCCGTTCGATACAGACGTGGAGATCGAAGAGAATGGTGTCCGCTACATGGTCGATGTCAAAGACGGACAGAAAACAGGATTCTTCCTTGATCAGAAATACAATCGAAAAGCGATCCAGCGTCTCTGCAAAGATGCAAAAGTGCTCGACTGCTTCACCCACACCGGCTCCTTTGCTTTAAATGCCGGATACGGCGGGGCAAAAGAAGTGACCGGAGTCGATGCATCCGAACTTGCCGTAGAGCAGGCAACTTTGAATTCCAAGTTAAACGGCATGCAGGACCGCGTGAAATTCATCTGCCGCGATGTCTTTGAACTGCTCCCGGAACTGGAAGAAAAAGGGGAGAAATTCGATGTGGTCATCCTTGACCCGCCGGCTTTCACCAAGTCCAGAAATTCCGTAAAAAATGCCGTAAAAGGCTACCGTGAGATCAACCTGCGTGCGATGAAGCTGGTGCGTGACGGCGGTTTCCTTGCAACCTGCTCCTGTTCACACTTTATGACGTATGAGCTGTTCACACAGACCATCCATCAGGCGGCAAGAAATGTCCACAAACGTCTGCGTCAGGTCGAGTACCGCACCCAGGCACCGGATCATCCGATCCTGTGGGCGGCAGAAGAGTCCTATTATCTGAAGTTTTACGTGTTCCAGGTGGTGGATGAGAAGTGATTTTGTAAAATAGTCACGCCATAATGATTCGAAAACAATCTCCTGACACGCATCGTTTCCTGTTCGGTTCGCTCGTGTGTTAGCCGCCCTTCGCTGGAAACTCGCCTCTTCGAGGCTCAAACAGGTGCTCGGGGGCGGCAACATCGCAAACCTCACGACGGAAGCCTCGCTACCGTCAGAGCGATTTGTTTTCGAATTCATTATGGCTGTATTATTTCACAGGCTATTTTTTGTAAATACCTTCCTTTTTGCAGATAGAAGGTATCTTTTTATACCAGAAATGATATGATTTTAGTGGAAAAGATAAGCGGGTGCTATTATGATGTATCCATTTATGACTTTGAATGATGATACGGAAATCGTACATTCTGATATGAAGCAGGATGGCAGTGTAAAGGTATACATGGCGACACTGAATGAAACATATGGATTTCGTCATGCCACATGTTGGCTTCCGGCTTATAAATGGGAAGATATTTATCATTATTCACAGGAAGAAATTATAGGATTTACGGCACATTTGATCATATTTGCTATATAATATTTTAATTGAGATAGGATAGTGAGAAGATGGAAATTGATAAAAATATTACAGAGGTGATTTGTGATTTAGAATATAAAATAGGATATCAATGTTATAATCCCAATTCATATAATGGTTATACAGATGAAGAAGGATGTGAATATAAATATCCAGTTCAATATTGTAAAAATGTTAAAGAGCTGAATGAAGAACAGTGGACAAAAACGAAATCCAAAATAGATAATATACAGCCAGAATGTATAGGTAGTATGCGATATGCTTTTGGATCTAATCATCTTTATGTAGGTGATGGAATAGTGGAAATGCTTAAGTATCTTGAAAAACGATATGGTTTGAATTTTAATGAATTATAGCACTCCAAAAAAATACTGCACACTCTTGACAACAGGTCTATGATAGAGTCAAGAGGTGATTATTATGTTACATGATGAAACACGAAAACTACTTATTGAAGCTTGGAATAAAACGCACAATGCAAAAGAAATCGCAGAGTGTTTTTCTGTGAATACCAGTACTGTTTACCGCTTAGAAAAACAAATGCGTGAAACAGGTTCTGTAAAAACAATGACATCACAGAGAGGTCGTAAACATGCCCTGACACCGGAAGATATCCAAAACATTGACCGGGTGGTTCAGCAGGAACCAGATATCACAATTGATGAAATCATTGATAAACTTGGTTTGCATGTTTGTAATGAAACAGTCCGCAAAGCAGTTATTAAACTCGGGTATTCTTACAAGAAAAAATCTCTTCATGCCTCAGAGC
>CAJMMS010000027.1 GCA_905214675.1 uncultured bacterium | reverse complement strand
TCGGTGATTTCCTTTTCGTACATGCGCCAGGAAACCACCGACAAATTCTTATTTAAGGATCTCCAGTCCATGCAGCATGATATCTTCTGCATATTGTGCAATCTGTTCTGGTGGTTGGGAACTGTATAATGGAACGGTTGAACTGAAAGATGGAACGGAAGAATTTTCCGATAAAACATCGGATATTGATACAAAAATAGAAGATCAGATCCAGGATACGCTGGATAAGATGTCAGGCAGTGATTATGAACCGGTTTCCTTCACTTCCACAGAAAATACCGATATTGGTCTAGTGCAGTTCGCAATCCGTACTTCTGATATCAAAATAGCGGAAGAGGAGGAAGTGGAAACAGAAGCGCCAAAAGAAACGATTCTTGACAAAATGAAAAACTTATTTTAAAAACTTGCATTGACTTTGCAATTATTGTAAAGTTTATCATAAAGCATCAGACGGCAGAATAAAAACGCTGCCGGATTGGGAAAGGAGCTTTATGATAGCCTTATGGAAAAAAATCTTACCTCGGGCAGTGTCTTAAAGAACATTATGTACTTTTCACTGCCCTATTTATTATCCTATTTTTTACAGACACTTTATGGAATGGCAGACCTTTTTATCATTGGTCAGTTTGAAGGAGTGGCAGGCACAACGGCTGTCTCGATCGGCAGTCAGGTCATGCACATGCTCACTGTCATGATTGTGGGACTTGCAATGGGAACGACTGTCAGCACTGGTCAGGCGATCGGAGCAAACGACAAACGGCGGGCAGCAAATGCTATCGGAAATACAGTTACTCTGTTTGCCATAGTAGCGGCTGGTATGCTTGCCATCCTTCTGATTCTGGTAAATCCAATCCTTCAGGTTATGTCCACACCGCAGGAAGCAGTAGCAGGGACAAGGATTTACCTTACAATCTGTTTTGTCGGTATTCCGTTTATCATTGCTTACAATGTGATCAGTTCCATTTTCCGCGGTCTTGGTGATTCGAAGAGCCCGATGTATTTTATTGCGATTGCCTGTGTCGTCAATATTGCCCTTGATTATCTGTTTATGGGAGCTTTTCATATGGGAGCTGCCGGAGCAGCACTTGGAACGACACTGTCCCAGGCAGTCAGCGTTGTAATCTCGCTTTTTGTGATCCGGAAAAGGAAAATGGGGATTGCCATGAAAAAGCAGGATCTCCGGCCGAAAAGGCGGGTGATGGGACAGATCCTGAATATCGGTGTGCCGGTGGCACTTCAGGATGGATTTATCCAGGTCGCATTTCTTGTTATTACGGTCATTGCTAACCGCCGCGGATTAAACCAGGCAGCAGCCGTTGGTATCGTGGAAAAAATCATCAGTTTTCTGTTTCTTGTGCCGTCATCCATGCTCTCTTCTGTGTCGGCACTGGCAGCACAGAATATTGGTGCCGGAAAGCATGACCGTGCAAGAGCGACGCTTCGCTATGCACTGCTGATCGCCGGTGGATTTGGTATTTTTGTTGCCGTTGTGATTCAGTTTGTTGCCCCGGCAGTAGTTGGACTGTTTACATCTGACCAGACCGTGATCACATTTGGAAGCCAGTACATACGGGGTTATATTTTTGACTGTTTCTTTGCAGGGATTCATTTCTGCTTCAGCGGTTACTTTTGTGCTTACGGAAAATCCGGGATTTCCTTTTTCCACAACATCGTTGCGATCCTGTGTGTGCGAATCCCTGGAGCTTACCTGACCTCAAAATGGTTTCCGCAGACCCTCTTTCCGATGGGAATCGCGACCGCCTGTGGTTCACTTCTCTCGGCTCTTATCTGTGTGGCAGCATTTTATCTTAGTCGGAGTGCAATCTCCGACTAAGATAAACGCTCCGAGAGGGCACAAAGTGTAGAATTGCGTGTCAGGTCTTACGTATGTTTGACTTGAACTGAATACGACGAAATGGAAAATTGCAGAAAGCAGGATAAATATGGAAGAAGAAAAATTATTTCGTATCGGTGATGTGGCAAAGATGTTTCATATCAGTACCGGGACACTTCGCCATTATGAGCGGATGGGGATTGTTGTTCCGGAATATATAGAAGAAAAAAGTGGATATCGTTATTACAGTATCCGCCAGTTTGAAGTACTTAATACGATACGCTATCTGCGGGTGCTTGATATGCCACTGGAACAGATTGCCGATTTTTTGGCAAACCGTGATATTCAGGTGATTGAAGAAAAATTGCAGAAGCAAAAGATAACCATTGCTGAGAAGAAGCGTCAGTTGGAAATCATTGAACGAAAAATAGATCACCGTATCCGTCAGATTAAGGATGCGGCAGCGTCCAGGCTGGATGAAATCCATATGCAGCAGACAAAGGCCTGCCGGATCCTCTGGATTCGGGACAGCCTGACGATCCATTCGCATCTGGATCTGGAATATGCGATCCGCCGTCTGGAAAAGGATCAGCCGGATTCCCTGACATTTCTTGGAAAAGTTGGTGTTGGTATATCGAAAGAAAAACTGGAAAACAGACAGTTGGAAGCTTATGACCGGGTGTTTCTGGTGTTGGATGACGAAGAAAACTATCAGGGCGAAGTAGAACAACTGCCGGAGACGCGAAGCGTATCGATCCGGTTTTGTGGCGGACATCAGGAGGCAGAAAAATATTATCAGAAACTTCTTATTTATATTGAAGAACATCATCTGAAGATCGCGGGATTTTCCAGAGAGATCACACTCATTGACTATGGAATCACGAATGACACCGGAAAATTCGTGACCGAAATTCTGATCCCGGTAGCAACTATTTAGAAAAAAATCTAAATAGTTATTGACAATGGTAAAACAGGGTGCTATATATAAAGTAATTAGAAAATTTTCTAAATAGGTTAAAGGAGGACAATGTGGGATTTGCAGAAACCTTCAAAGCTTTGTCTGATCCGGTACGGCGTGACATTCTGACATTGCTGAAAGAAGGAAGCATGTCAGCGGGAGATATCGCAGCACAGTTTGATATGACGGCGGCAACGATCTCCTATCACCTGAAAATCCTGAAAAAATCAGGTCTGGTCTATGAGACAAAGGAGAAAAATTATATTTACTATTTGCTTAATATTTCCGTGGTTGAGGAAGTGATGCTCTGGCTTGCAGAGCTGAAAGGAGAGAGTGAAGATGACGAAGAAAAATAAAAAGCTCATTCTGATTACAAGCATTATTACGATCCTGCCGGTTTTTGTGGGACTGATCTTATGGAACAAACTTCCGGAACAGATACCGACCCACTTTGATGCCAGCGGAGAGCCAAATGGCTACAGCGGCCGGGCATTTGCGGTATTCGGACCATATCTGATCTGTCTTTTTGCACATCTGTTCTGTGCATTTGGCACACTGGCAGATCCGAGAAAACAGGCAATCGGACAGAAAATGTATGCCCTGGTTTTATGGATCTGCCCGGTAGTTTCCCTGTTCTGTGCGTTTGGGATCTATGGTTACACGTTTGGAGTTGATTTTCTGACCTCTCCCAAAGCCGTGATCATCATCATGGGACTTATGTTTCTGGTTGTCGGAAATTACCTGCCGAAATGCCGCCAGAATTATACCGTCGGCATAAAAGTTCCGTGGACACTTGCCAGCGAGGAAAACTGGGATGCAACCCATCGCCTGGCAGGAAAACTGTGGGTTGCAGGTGGCGTTGTGATTCTGTTACTTGCCATTCAGCCATGGATTCCGGCATTTCCGATGAGTCTGGTGATCATGCTTGCGGTCACATTTGTTCCGATGATTTATTCCTTTGTATATTATATAAAAATGGAGCAGTAGATTGTTTCAGCTAAATTCAATGTTTTATTTCCCCGGCAAAATTTGCCGGGTTCTTTTTTTACAGACCGTTGACATCACTTTCGCGCAAACTTATAATAAATAATGATTATAGAATTATGAGAGTTACTTTATAATAGAGAAGTCCAGAGAAATTCTTGAAATAGGAGATACGAATGAAGAACAGCAGGAATAAAAAGGGATTTACATTGACTGAGCTGATGGTTGTACTTGTTATTATGGCAATCATTGCGGCGATTGCAGTCCCATCTTTTATCAATTACTGGAGGAGGGCAGAGTTTCGCAAAAACGAAGAAAATGCAAAAACAATCTATCTGGCAGCGGAATCAAAACTGACTTATTACCGCTCATCCGGGCAGTGGGATCAGTTTCAGAAGCGTCTTCTTCAGGAAGGTACAGAAGCAGTTCTGGATGACAACAGTGATTTAAATGGAAGAATCTATACGGTCATGCTGGATGCAAATACTTATGAGCAGAAGGATGACAGTAAGGATCTTCTGTTGCAACTGATCGATGACTATACCTATGATAAACAGATCCTGAACGGAGCAATCGCACTTGAGATCGACAGTGAGACAGGTGAGGTTTATTCTGCGTTTTATGGAACAAAATGCAAAGGCTTGAATTATGCGTCTGAGGATCAGAATGGCTATCTGACCATGCGTGACCGTGCCTATGAAAGCAGACGGAAAAGACTGCTTGGTTATTATTCTGCAGAAGATACAGGAAATGTAGTCAGCCTGAAACCGACACGCCTTCGTATTACAACGATCAGTCTTCAGAACAGTGAGAAACTTTCGCTGAACTGGTCCAGCAATGTCGGAAACAGTCTGGATGTCAGCTATGAACTTACTTTCTACAATAATAAAGACAAATCCAAGCTGTTCAGTATGACCGTTTCTCCATATGATATGCGAAAGAGCGGATGGTCAACGCAGAGTGATGGCAGTTCTATGGCAACCCTGGAAGTCCGTGATAAGAATGGAAATACCATGCAGAACTGGGCATTTCCGATTACTTACAGCGACAGTCGTTATTCGCTTGTGCTGGATGCGATGATGTCTGCCAAAGTACAGGCAGTGCTGGATTCCAGAAGTGGGAATGAACAGATTTCCCTTGAACGGACCAGCAGCACAAGTATCCGCCGCCTGATGACTGTGGCATCTGATTTTGAAAAACAGCAGGATATCTATGCAACGGTAAAGGCGGTTGCATATTCCGGAAAGAAGGATGTTCCTTCGGCGCAGGAATACCGTGACAGTGAGGCAGTATCTTCCAATGTGGCAAATACATTATATGCGGATGGCACAAAAGATGGTGCTGTGCGGATCGCAGCATTCCGTCATCTTTCTAATATGCGTTATTACAGCGGGACAGAAACAGCAACATTTACACTGACAAACAGGAATATGGACTGGGCTTCGGTCGGAACAGGCGTATATGATCTTAAGGAAAATGCAGCAGGAGGTGTTCAGAAACTTTCCTGGCGGAAAAACAGCAAAGAAGAAGCAGTTGATTTTCCATCAATACCGGAACTTTCAGCATTACATACTCTGACTGGAAAGAAAGGGCAGACGCTGATATCCAGTCTCTGTCTGGGAGAAGAATCTGTGATCGACGATACCGTTGCAGCACAGACAGGAATGGAACAGCCGGAATATCTGGGACTGTTTTCTGAAATTTATGGAAATGTACAGAATGTGACACTTCAGAATGCAACGCTGAAGCTTGGTCTTTCAGAAAATGTGGAGGAAAATACAGGTACAGATTCCAATAAGAAATTTAGTAGTCTGAAAGGCGTGGGAATCCTTGCAGGACGTGCGCAGGGAACACTTTCAGGAGTTTCCATTACGGAGGAAGAAAGTAAAGGGGAGACTCTTGTAGAAGTATCACTTGTTAAAAGAGGAAGCATTTATCAGGCGCAGAAGATCGCAGCGGTTGGTGGAATCGTTGGTATATTTGCAGAAAAGGATGGCAGCGATGCATTAAAAGAACCGGAAACGGGTGAAGTTTCAGATATTGTTATGGAAGGAAGTATCCGGGCAGTGCTTCCGGATGGAAATGCGGACGAACCGAAGAACTATGCATATGGTATTGGAGGAATCGCAGGATATGCGAAAATGCAAAGCGATGCAGATGCAGCTAAATTTTTGAACTGTGCCAATCATGCGTCTGTAACGGGCAACCTTATGACAGGTGGAATTGTTGGAAATATCGACAGCCATTTTACCTATCAGAGTACACTGACGGATGCATATCTGGAAAGTGTTGCAAATATTAAAAACAGCAGCAACGATGGTCTGATCGTCTGCAGTATGGAGACTTCAGAGAACAGCATGCGCGGCAAATATTTTGGCGGGATCGCCGGTTACGCAGATCAGTCACTTATCTACGGCGCAAGCAGTGCTTCCGGTCGTGCAGAAGGATTTACTTTTGCGGAGGATAAAAAAGAGGAGTATCTGAAAGGCAAGTATGTCGGTGGAATTGTCGGTTATGGAAACAGTACACTGGTTAACAACTGTTCAACAGAAACAGACGGTTATGTATTAGGCTCAGAGTATGTCGGGGGGATCGCCGGCGGACTTGGCAGAAATGTATCTGAAGCGATCCGTGCAGACAGTGTCGTGGCAGTTACCACAAATGGCAGTTATATTATAGGAGATAGTTATGTCGGCGGGATCGTTGGAGAAAATCAGAGCGGCGTTACACTGAAAAACTGTATCAACAATGGTGTGGCAGCCGGTTATGACCGCTATATCGGAGGAATCGTGGGCTATAATGAATATCAGGCTACGATTTATGACTGTGCAAGTTATCTTTCTGACTATGACAATTCCATTTTCCGCATGATCGTGGATACCTGGAATGCAAAAGGAGATTATGCAGGAGGAATCGCCGGTTACAACGATGGCAATATTGTTTTTGCAAAAGAAAGTGAAGCGATTACGGTAAAATCGGTATCCGGAATCGTGGTCGGCAGAAATTATGTCGGAGGAATCGCCGGATTTAACGATGTCAATGGAGAACTGGATGTTCATTATACACTGATCGGCGGGCGCATTTATGCATATGGTGACTGTGCAGGCGGCGGCTTTGGTCTGAATGCGTCGCAAAAGCTGCTGTCACAGGAACTGATGATCAAGCCGCGAAGCATCAACGGACGTTACTATGTCGGCGGATGCATCGGTGCGAATGTAGTAGAACTGACAGCCGATATTACCATGGATCAGTTCCGGGCAGACAACGTGCTTGGAACCATCACCGGAAAAGCATTCTGTGGTGGAATCATCGGTTATCAGAGAACTTATACAAAAGCAGATCTGCCGGGCATATCCGCAGATGGCTCTATCCGTGAAGCTGTGGAAGAAATGCAGAATGGAAATACACAGAGATTGCTTCCGGGTCTGCAGGCAGGTACGAATATTCCACAGAGCGTGAAAACATCCGGAAATACCTATACTCTGACCCTTGAGACGGCAGACAACAGTTCCTCCAGTCTGAAAACAGAAACAAACAATATCCCAATCCAGGCAGGCATGTATGCAGGCGGGATCATAGGATACTGTGAAAAGAGCAGTAAGCTGATCATCCGTAACTGCAAAAATGCCGGAAATATTTCCAATATCCAGGATGGAAGTGACGATGGAGTACGTCTGGATCTTTATGCAAAAAGTGAAGAGATCGGAAAGAGCAGTATGCCGCAGAGTGCAGATGATCTGAGTCTGCATCTGGTTGGTGGTATTATTGGTGTCAATCTGGAAAACCAGGTGATCGATCACTGTGCGAATACCGGAAGTATGTCTGGTTATTCAGGAATCGGCGGAGTCGTAGGACTGAATGCCGGGCTGATCTATAAGTGTACACTTAGTGAGCATTTTGGAAATGCAGCGCTGAATTATCTTGGCGGAATTGCCGGTATTAACATCGGAGATAACGATAAAAACAGGATTTATTATGAAAAGACGAATACCGGAAGCAAGAAGGTTGCCTATACAGCCGGAACAATCCAGCAATGCAGCACACAGAGCAGAAAGACCATTTCCGGAAACAGCAATCTTGGCGGAATCGTTGGTTGGAATCTGACAGAGGGTATATTAAAGAAAAATACAAGTTATGCAGGCATTACTGCTTCCGGAGATTATGCGGGAGGAGTTGCAGGAAGAAATAACGGAACGATCCAGATTGCGCACGATGGCAATGATACGGTTGACCGCAGTATTTCTGCCGCAAATGGTATGGCAGTTGGCGGAATTGTCGGAATCAATGAAGAAAACGGAAACATCGAAGCCACTGGAACTGGAAATACCAATAACGAGATCCTTGCAGTAGGAAGCGGCGTGACCGTGACCGGTGAAGAAAAAGTTGGCGGAATCGCCGGAATCAACCGTGGACAGATTGGAAAATCCACGCAGATGATTTATCTGACCAGCCAGGCAAAACGTGTCCGTGCATCGAAAGGTATGGCAGGTGGAGTCGTCGGAGAGACTTATCAGGATATTACCTATGCGGTCAACCGTGCATCCAGTGTAACAGCAGATGCCGGAACAGCAGGAGGTATTACAGCAGTCAATCATGCCACGATCGGAAACTGTAAAAATTATGGAAACGTCAGCAGCAGTAACGGTTATGCCGGAGGCATCGCTGCCAACAATAAAGGGACGATCAAGGACAGTATCGTATCAGGGAAGGCGGCAGGCTCCGGAATCACGATCCACAGCATTGGGCAGAGCGAGATCGGTGCAGTCTGTGCCATAAACAGCGGAACCATCAGTGGCAGTTATCCGGAAGAAAAGGTAACTCTTCAGGGAGATGCAGGCATTTTTGGCGGTGTGACCGGAACAAACAGTGGAACCGTCAAAGCAGTGACACTGACACAGATGCCAAAGATTGATGCTTCAAAGAGCAATCTGACGGTCGGCGGAGCGGTTGGCGCAAACAAAGGAACGGTAACACAGGTCAAGGCAGCAGGAAATGTAAACTTCCTGAATTTCCGGGGGTATCGTTATCTGGGTGGAATCGTTGGTAAAAATGGAACAGCAAAAGCTGACACAGCGACCGTAAGTGCCTGCACATATTCCGGAACGATAACAGAAAAGACAAGTGCGGCAGGCAACTGCTATGGCGGAATTGCCGGAATCAATTATGCAACGCTGAGTGGATGTGAGATCACCGCAATCACGATGGAGATCAAAGGGGTATATACAGCCACCAGTACCAGCACCGCAGAACAGAAAGAAAAACTGGCAAGCCACGTTGGAGGTATTACCGGCAAAAACGAGACTTCGGCAACCATTACATCCTGTGTGCTGGATGATGATCCGGACAGTAAGATCACAGCCGATTATGGTATGCTTGGTGGTGTCACCGGATTTAATAAAGGAAGCATCATGATGTCGGGAAGTGATCTTACACCAACTGTTATGACAGGTGTAAGCGGAACGGAAAGAACGATCGTAGAGTCCTTAAGTGCAAAGGCAGGCAAAGTATTAAGTGCAGAGAAAAATTATATTGACTGGCCGGGATATGGTGCAGATATTGAGAACCTCAGTTATCATAATGGGGAAAAAGTGATATCTGGAAGATTGCAGATGTATATGATCAGCAACGGAAATCTTGGCGGTATAGCTGCTTATAACGGAACGACGGGATCGATCAATCAGTGTGTATCCGGAAACTGGTTCCTGAATAATAAATCCAGTGCGATCGGTGTTGGTACCGGCGGTATCATCGGTATGAACGAATCGGGAGAAAACTTAAGCTTCCTTGTAAATGGTGCTTTTGTAGGACGACAGCTTTCGCAGGATGGTACCAACCGTTTTGCCGGCGGTATCATCGGAAATCAGAATAATACTACAAGCAATGAGTGGAATATTGAAAACTGTATCAATTATGGTACGATCTACTGTTACCGGACACACTACTCCGGAGGTATCATGGGACAGTGGACAGGTACCGGTGGAACCATCCAGAACTGCAGGAATTATGGTATGCTTCAGACAACCATGGATGCAGACTGGAGTGGTGCTTCCGGAGGTATCGTGGCACAGCTCTATCATGCACAGGATGATCAGGATTACAATGTGATCGGCTGCGGAAATTATGCAAAAATTTACACAAGAAACGGTCCGAATGCCGATTCCAGTGATAATTCAAAAGGCGCAAACGACAGTGCCGGTATTCTTGGAAATATCACGACCTACAAAGCAACCAGTGCAGACAATGCGCAGAGCTTCAACGTTCAGCTTCTTGACTGTTTTAATGCACCGGGAGCAGAAATTTATTCGTTTTCCATGTCATCCGGTATTTTTGGATTTTTGTCCTGTGATGATGCAAGCAAAGGCAATATTGAGACTTCTACACAGAATGTTGTCATTCGTATTGAGCGCTGCCGGAATTTTGGTTATAAAATGATGGGAAAACAATATACAGCCGGAATTTTCGGAGACCGTTATCTGCCGCTGGCATGGACAAACAGTACGATCGTAAAAGATAATTATTCGGTAAAAGGAACAAGAGAATATACTTACGGAAGTCATGGAGGAAACGTGTATCCAATCTATGCGTCTGGAAACTATGACGGAGATTCTTCGAATATGAAACCGGAAAACCGTATTCACAATTATTACGTTGAAGGTGTAGATAGCTGGGGATACAGCGATGTCCAGATCGGACAGGGAAGTACGACCGTTGGACGGGGAAGTGGAAGTGCCGAAAATGGTTATTTCGAAAATGGTACGAATACGGCAAATGGTAATGGAAGATACTGTACCAATGTATTTTTCATGTATGATATTACCGCACAGACTTATTTTATTGCCCGGATCAATGACAGAACAACAGCAAATGGAATCACCACAGTCAGAGGAAACAAGAGCTATATCGACAGCAATGGCTATATTGTGGACCGGTACGGCAACAAACAGGGCGAAGTTCTGTATTATATTGACAACAGCAGTTATGATAACAGCAGACTTTACAGTTATATTATGCAGGATATTACAAATCCGGTCTTTGTCAATGCCAGAAGCAGTTATCGCAGACTGGAAGGAATTGATGATGACAAGATCAGACAGCCGGAGTCTGCACAGGCACAGGTCAGCAACGGAAAAGTAAACGTAAGCATTACACCACAGAAATTACATCCGGAAGATTTGTCTGATACAACTTTATGTGATCCATTCGCATATGAAGTAGAGGTAACTGGTTCCGGAAAAACCGTTGTACGCAGAATTTATGCGGAAGAAGGAAGCTTTAACATTCCAAAAGACATGGGAGAAAAGGTAAGCATCCGTGTACGTGCAGTCAGTATGTTTGACGAGGTGGAACCATCTGGATGGATTACCATTTCCAAGCAGGATATCAACAAAATATTGCCGGAACCGGATGTGGTCGTAGAACTGGTAAGTGCAGAAAACACAGCCAGAGATCACAAGTACCGTTTCCGTCTAAATAATCTGGAGGATTATACAAAGAAAGATGCAGATGGAAATACAGTTTATCCGAACTGGCAGGTAACTGTCAGTGTACCACGTGCCGGAAATGTTGTGCTGGATGCAGAAAATCCAAGTCAGACCATGAAAGTGGAGGATGAATATAACTATATTTATCAGATGATCACACAGGCATCATCTAAACCTGGAAACACGACACTGATGCAGTCCTCAAAGCAGATTTCGACTGCTGTGTCACTGCCGTTTTACCGTCCGCCGATCACACTGAAAACCTGGACACCGATGTTGTCCAAGAATGTGACCATCACAGGAACTACACTGGAGGATCTGACCGTCAATGTGGAACTGAATGCGGGAAACAATGCAATGGACACACCTCCGGTTTACCGTGTAGAACTGGTGGGTACCTGGAATGGTGAGGTGGATACAGTACTGGCAAAAGAAGATGTGCTGATCGTATCAAAAGGAAGTGCAACTGCCACGTTCAGTGATCTTCCAGAATACATAAGTCAGGCGAAAGACATAAAAGTGCGCATCTGGTATGCATCATCTGGTCTTGGTCCTGTGTATACTTACTGGGATGAGGATGTGACAGAGAGCAATGCAAATGTAAAAGAACTGACGGATGTGGATGAAAACGGAAAAGAAACCTGGGACTACAGTTACAGTACGACTATGGAAGAAAGCGGTTCCGGAAAATATTTTGAGAACTATGTATACTGGAGTGGCAAGCTTCTGGATTTCCTCCCGGCACCAGTATTGGATGATGTCGGATCGACACTGAATCCGGAGTATGATGAAAATAACGATATCTACTATACCTTTACCTGGGATACCGGCGTATCCGGAACAGAGAACGCACAGTATAAGGTATCACTGACCGGAATTGATGAAGATGGCAGAGAAGTTGTGATCGATACCGAAGATGCTTACAAGAGCGGTAAATCACTTCGCATCAACGGAAGTGACTGGAACTATAAAGAAGTCAAACTTCAGGTAACAAGAATCGGCGATGAGACAAAGAAACAGATTGGTCTTTCCAGCACCGGAAATTATTCGGTAAAACAAAGACTTGCAAGACCAGGACAGCCGACAGTAGAGAATCTGGATGACAGCGAACTGGATTATCAGATCCGCTGGCCGGCACTGGCTTCCGAAAAAGGCTGCAAGGGCTATCAGGTATACATCCAGACCTATCAGGGTGATACACTGGGAGCAGAAAAAGAACTGGGTGAACTGGTTACGGTTGACCAGAAAAAGAACGGAAGCTATTCGATGGAAGAAAATCTGGAAGAATATGCCGGAAAACGGATTGTGCTTTATCTGGTGGCAAAAGCAGATGAAAACAGTGATTATCTGGACAGCGTAAATGGTGTTACTTATGAAATACAGATACCGAACCGTCTGCCAAAACCAAATGTGACCTGGAGCGTCAACTGGACGTATGACAAGACACAGCCGGTGGAAGCAAATGCATTTGAAACCGGCGGACTTGGCGTAAGTCTGACTGCAGATGCGGCAAGTATTCCACCTGGAGGAAGTGCATATCTTCTGAAAGCCTATGTCTATGACAGTGAAAAAGATGCGGCAGCAGCGACCGATACCGATCCGGGTGACAATTATCTGGAAGCTTATCCGCAGGAAGGCTCACCGGTACAGATGGGAGTAACAGATTCGAGACATTATTATCACAACCTGAAGAACCTTTCCATCCAGTATGCCGGAAAATGGATCGTATTTTATGCACGGATCTCATCAGGGGGTGGAAATGTAAGTTCTCACTGGGCGAAAGCGCCGAAAGCTTTCCGACTGCCATATGTGCGTCTGAATGCTCCGACCGTATCATCGGATACAAAGACTTATAAAGTAAAAGCGAAGGTAACAGAAAATCCAGATATTCCTGGAGAGGAAAAACAATGGAATGCAGAGCATACCGTTCTCGAATGGAACAGTGTGGAATGTGCAGACCTGTATAGCATCGACCTTTCCGGAAGTGTGACAGATACTTCCTCGCAGACTGGAAAGACGGCGATCAGTGCAAAAGTACGTATCCAGGAAATGTCAGATGGTACCGTAGAAGTACAGCAGTATGTACAGCAGAAAAAGAAAGATTCCGAAGAAATGGAATGGGTATGGAAGTCCGTGGCAAAAACAAACGGCACATCCGGTGCATCCATCTATAAACTGGACAGCTACAGTGTTACCATTTCCTCAAATTATAAGGCACAGACGCAGGCAGAAGTTTACTATGAACTGACCCTGGCAGCAGAACTGGAAGTGACAAAAAATACAGATGGCAGCTTTGCCTATACACTGAAGCTTCCGGATGTTGCAAAGCTGACAACGGATGATGGCACAGTGATCACACATAATGATCTTTCCGTGACAAACAGTGCATCCTTCAAGGCGGATGTGACCGATAACTTAAATGCACAGGGCAGCACCGCGTATGCAGAATCAAAAGTAAATGAGATCAAATGGACAAATTAACAGAACAACGGAGGCATCCTATGAAATGGCAGGGGTTGGAACAGTTAAAGGCAAATGAAAAAAGAGGAGTATCCATGGCACTGGTTCTGTGCGTATCGGCATTCTTTATGGCATTTGCCGTAGCGATTCTTTATACCGCAGGTGTAATGACTGCACAGTCAACCAGAAGGCTGGAAGAAGAGCGCTGTTACCAGCTTGCCAGAAGCTATGCGGAGGTACTGGGAAAGGAGCTGACACGCTATGATCAGAAAGAGGATCCGGCAGCAGCCGGCAGTTTCTATGCATTTGCCAATCAGTTTCTGGATGGCGAACGCTATCTGGAATATAATGATGATTATCCGGACAGTTCCAGGTACCAGTATATGCTGGATTCAACGGATCTGAAAGATTTAAGCAAGTCCGGCAGCCTGCCGGAAGGATTCGGAAATATCCGTATCACTCTGAGCAAGGAAAAAAACGCCAGTGAAAACCTTTCCGAATTGGAAGGCGGTGAGATTCCGGTCCAGGAGGGTAACAGCTACGATACAGTTATCAACGAAAAACAGAATACCTCCATCCGGCAATATATTTTCAACGTAGAAGTAACGGCATATTATAATGATATGACGTACGTTTACAGTACCGAATATACCAGAGAAGAAAAATACAGCGTGCAGTTCAGCCACAATGGTACCGACATTGTGTGGGATGCAGCAGCACAGGAGTGGAAAGTGGGAAATACCAGCGGAAGCGTGTATCGTTTTTCAGACTCCAGTCCGATCCAGTATAAATATCTGACCGGAAGCACGACATCCTGTAAATTCGTAGAAAATAATGATACGGAGGAGGCAGCCAATGAAGAAACATAAAAAGACAAGAGCAAACGCCGGGGAGACACTGGTGGAAGTAACAGCAAGTATTTTTCTGTTTCTGATCATGATGGGAATCCTTCAGGGAGCGATTGCCTACAGCAATGCAGCACTTGCAAAAAACAAACAGATACGAAGTGATAATGCAGCGATTCTTGCAAAACTGCAAAATACTACAAGCGTAGAAGGTGAAGTGCGCAATTTACAGTTTGTGGCGGTTAATTCCGATCTGACCGTAAAAGGAAATGCCGTTTTTCAGGTTCCGACCATTCTTGGAAATAAGACGCTTACTTATACCAGCGCAGACGGACAGACAAAAAATACCGTATTTTATATATATGGAAGTACACAGCAAAGTGGTACGTCAGAAGATGGACAGTCAGACGGAGGTGAAGGTTCATGAGAAAGATCCAGAAACTTTTCCGTGAAAAAAAAGGTACGACCATGGTAGAAATGCTGGTCACGCTGCTTCTGATCACAATTATGATGGCAATGGCAGCCTCCTCGCTTTCTTCCGCTTCCCGTATCTTTGTCCGAGTCCAAAAGACGCAATACGCGCAGTCCATACTGGATACAGTTATGACAGAACTGCGCACGATCACCCAAAATGCCGGTTCTTACGTAAAAATATATGAAAATGGTAAGAATATTACAGATACTACTGGAAATTCTTCGGGAAATGCGATAGAATTTATAAATGAGGAAGGCTATGTCGTTCTGGTATCGACAGATGGTTGCCTGGCAACGAATCTGTATATTGGAGAAGATCAGGTCGGAACAGCCAGTGCAGTAGAAGAAGGTCAGCTTCTGACCAGATATTATACAAGAGCCAGTTCCACACAGACATATCCATATCAAAAAGAGAATGCTCCGGCAGCAAGAGCAGTGGCAACTGTATACGGAAAAGGATTTTATATGGGAAATTATCTGAGAATCGAGTATTCCTTTCCAGACGGTACAGCAGCCGGGGACAAAACAGAGTACATTATAGCAAACGTTGCTCTGTACAGCGATGCCGCATATCAGAATATGGTGGCGCAGGACAGCGAGATACTGGAATTTCGCCATCCGGTAACATGCAGTACAGCAGTGACCGCAGTGGCAGAATAAAAAGATGCCAGAACAGAAAATGGTACATACGCCATGCACCGAGGCGATTGTATAGAAAGATGTAAGGTGCGGAGAAATCCCACACATCGAAGGGCAGATGCCCACAAAAGAAACTAATAAATAAAGACATACGAAAGAAAGAGGAGAAGAAATGCTGAAGAAATTCAAAGACAACAAGAAAAAAGGTTTTACACTGGTAGAGCTGATCGTTGTACTGGTAATCCTGGCAATCCTGGCAGCACTGCTGATTCCGGCACTGACAGGCTACATCGATAAAGCGAAAAATAAGAGCATCGTAGCTGAAACACGTCAGACCGTAATGGCTGCACAGACACTGGTAGATGAAGCTTATGCAAAAGCAGATGTTGGATCTGACACTGTTAAAGTTGAAGGTCAGGATGGAGCAGGAGCAGGTGCTATTACAAAACAGGCTATTGCAGATCTGGCAGAAGTTCCGGTAGGAAATATCACATCTGTAACAGTAACAAATGGTAAGGTTGCAGAATTAAAATATTCCAAGAGCGGAAAAACTTGTACGTATACAGCAGGTGCTACTGATGGAACAGATGGAGCTTACAATGTAGGAAACAAAGAATAATAGTTATACCAGAAAGCGAGAAAACCATGACGATCAGACAGCAGGATAAAAACGAAACAGTTAAGCTTTCAATTAAATATCGTGTGCTGAGAATGGTTTTACTCGTTCTGGTGGTGATCCTGCTTGGCATTGTGACGGTTATACCTGGGGTGCTCCGAATCTTATATCGGGCGGATGCTCAGGTAGCTCTGGGGAATGCAAAATCGGTGCGGCTGGCACTTCAGATGACCGGGACAGAAAGCTACGGCGGGAACAGGACTTTTTGCGACGCCTCCCATGAGGGGGGCGTCGCTGAGAGTATCTGGCTGGAAGTGATGCAGCTTAGCAAAGCACCTGGAGATTTTCAGGTATTGCAGGTAGAAGAGGACGGATATACCGTCAAAAGGTTTTATTATCAGGAAGGTGATTTTACCGTATGGTATAATGACGAACCGGGGTATTACACCGTGTATCGCAATGATACCATTATATCATCAAAAATATTACAGGACAGATAACAGGAGAAAACGATGTTAATAGCGTTAGAAGCAATTTTATGGTTTGTGAGGTTTCTGTTTGGAGCCTGTATTTTTAGTTTTTTAAATGTTGTTATTGACCGTATGCCGCGCGGGGAAAGCGTGGTAAAAGGGCGCAGTCACTGTACGAACTGCGGACGGGTACTGACCGCATGGGAACTGATCCCGTGTATCAGTTTTCTTGCACTGAAAGGCAGGTGCAAGGGGTGTAAAAGCAGGATACCGGTAAGGGATTTCTGCACGGAAGTAATAGGGGGGGCAGCGTTTACTGGCTGCGTGATTTGTTATGGCTGCGGCAGTTCGGGGATCATATCTTCGAGGGGCGCAGTGATTTTTGCGTATTTGGGAATATTACTGGTGGTGGCCCTGATAGACTGGGACACACAGATGATATATGATAGATTTCACATTTTGATATTATTGCTGGGGATTGTGTCGATGTGGCTTTTTCCGGAACATGGAATCCGGGATCGTATCATCGGAGCGGCTGTGATCGCTGTTCCGATGCTGGTGCTTTCACTTGCGATACCGGGCGCATTTGGCGGTGGTGACATCAAGCTGATGGCGGTTTCCGGATTTTTCCTGGGGACGGCAGGCATCGTATGTGCGATGTTTTTCGGACTTCTGACCGGAGGCGGTTATGGAGCGGTGATGCTTGGAAACGGACGCTTAAAAGGAAGTGACCATTTTGCTTTCGGACCATTCCTGGCATTTGGACTGGCACTCTCCGTATTTTGCGGGGAACATATAGTGAGCTGGTATCTGAGTTTGTTATAAGAAAGGAGATGCAATATGGCGCGTTTTCGATATACTGCAAAAAGTATGAGCGGTAAAACGAAAAGGGGCACCGTGGAAGCACTGACGGAAAATGCATTGGTGCAGGAACTAAAAGAGCAGGATCTTTATCTTGTGGAAGCGAAGAACCTGACAGAAGCAAAAGGTTATCAGAAGCTCAAAGCCAAACAGCTTGCATCTTTTTGCAAGGAACTTTCCACACTGCTTGCATCCGGCGTCAGCCTGGTGCGTGCGCTGGATATCATTTCCGAGCAGGAAGGCATCGATCCGAGAGAAAGGGAAGTATATCAGGCAGTGCTTCTGGATCTGCGAAAAGGTATCGGTCTGTCCGATGCCATGGAGAGCAAAAAGTGTTTTCCGGATCTGATGATCGGTATGCTGCGGGCAGGTGAGGGAAGTGGTAATCTTGATCAGGTAACGGAACGTCTGGCACTTCAATATGAAAAAGATTACAAACTGACACAGCAGGTACGTTCTGCCATGACTTATCCGGCGATTCTGCTGGTGATGTGTGTGGCAATCGTGATTCTGATCGTAACGTTTATCCTGCCACAGTTCCAGTCATTATTTGACCAGATGGACAGCCTTCCGGTTCCGACTACGATCCTGATCGCAATCTCCCATTTTCTGGTAGAAAAATGGTACGCAGCACTTCTGCTCGTATTTGTAGCAGTGATGATCGTGCGTATCATCATGGCGATACCGGCAGTCAGAAGGCAGATTGACTACAGGAAAGTCCATATGCCGGTATTTGGAAAATTATTTAAAACAATCTATACAGCCCGTTTTGCGCGAACCTTAAGCAGTCTGTATTCGAGCGGGATGCCGATCGCAACAGCACTTGGCATTGCCGGAAAGACGATTGGAAACAGCTATGTGGAGAATCAGTTTGACCAGGTGGTGACACTGGTGCGAAGCGGTATTCCGATGTCGCAGGCATTGCGGGAAGTGGACGGGCTTCAGAAAAAGCTTGCAAGTACGATCCTGGTCGGAGAAGAGAGCGGTCGTCTGGATGTGATGCTGGACTCGATTGCTCTGTCCATGGAAGCAGATGCAGAGGAGGCGACAAAGCGTATGGTTACGCTGATGGAGCCGCTGCTGATCGTTTTTATGGCACTGATCGTCGGATTTATCATGATCGCCGTTATGCTGCCGATTTATCAGTCATACAGTGCGATTGAAAACTCATAATTGTGAGATATACTCACAATTATGATGCAAAAGTCTATTAAAAATTGCTACGCAATGGGATTTTTGCACACCTGAATCATGTTCTTACGGTCTCAGCAGTGAGTGCTTCGACCTGAATGGAATATATATTACAGAGGAGGAATATGATGAGTGATACGGTCATAGTTTTGCAGGATGAATGTATCCTTACCGCTTCCGGAAAATCCGGACGCACGCCCAAAATCGAAAAAGTAGGCAGAATTTCTATCGAGCCATTTGGAGATGTGTTCGAACAGTGGAAAACTGCACTGAAAGAATACAGGGAACAGTACGATCCGAAGTCAGTCAGACTGGTACTTCCGGCATCTTATTCTTCAGCTCGTATGACACAGATACCTTATGCGGCGGGACGGCAGCTTGCAAAGATGGCAGGAAATGTGATCAATGACCATGCCGGAGACGATGTGTCGGATTACAGTGTGGTTCAGAGTGATAAAAAGCAGGGAGTATGCCTGTGTTGCGGAAGTGCAGATCAGGAGATTATGCAGAAAGTGATCGATCTGTGCAAAGAGATCCAGCTTCCGGTTAAAGAGATTTCTGTTCCGATGGAAGGCTATCTGAAACTGTTGGCGCAGACAAAGCTTTACAAAAACAAGACGGCGATTTTTCTGCTGTTTGAAGAGAACAGTGTTACCAGTGTTCTTTATAAAGAGGGTGTCTGCCACTATGTTACACGAAGCCGTATTTTCAGCGAGCGGGGAACATTGAATTTTGGAACAGAGATCGTAAGAAATATTTCCGGTATGCTGCAGTTCTATGCGACAACGAAATCAACAGCACCGATCACCGATGTTTATTATACAGGCTGTATGCCGGATGACTTTGAGGTAAGTCTGGAGGGTATCCGGAATATGAACCTGCAGGTGCAGCAGATGAAGATTGATGTACCATTTGAAGCGAAAGGAGATCCACAGTTCTGGCTTTCCTGCATCGGTGCGATGATGGAGGATAAAATGAAAGCCATCAATCTGTATCAGATCTGGAAGGAGCAGAACAAAGAGCAGCAGAAAATACAGGATATTGATATTATGGAACATCTGATATTTCCTGCCGTTTCTCTGGTGATCTGTATGGTTTTATTTGGCGGTGTTATGTTCTGGAATGTGCACACATCCGGACAGATCAGCGATATCAATGACTGGATCAACGATGAACAGGTGCAGTCGGAATATCAGGAGGCGAATGCCCTGAGAGAAGAGAGCGACCGGCTGGCAGAAGCGCAGCGTCAGGTAGAGGAAATGACGGCAAATCTGGATACCTACCCGGACTTGACGAAAAAGATGATCTCCAGGATCATTGATGCCAGCGGCAAAGATATGGAAGTGCATATCAAGACGATGGATGCAGATACGGGAACGCTGACGTTTGATGCTGTGAGCAAAAAGGTTATCGACATTCCAGGTTACGTGCAGAAACTGCAAAAGACCGGATTGTTTGCTTCGGTGGATTATACCGGTTACAGTTATGAACAGCAGTACGAAGAATATTCGCTGGCATTGTCCTGCGTACTGAAGGAAGCAGCAACGGGAGGTGACGAAAATTGAAAATTGATCTGGAATTAAAGCAGGGTGATATTGTTTTATTGAAAGTGCTTGCATGCGTTCTGATCGTGTTTTTCTCATTTCGTTTTCTGATCCTGCCGGGATTTGAAAAGCATCAGGATCTGGAACTGGAAAAGGAAAATCTGGAAGCACAGCAGCTTGATATGCAGCAGACGATTGATTCTGCACCATTTATGCAAGAAAAGATCGTCAAACAGAAAGCAGCCCTGAAAGAAGTATCCAAAGGTTATTATGATCTGATGGAAAATCAGGAGGTTGATGAGCTGATCACCGGACTGATCCTTAAGCACAATCTGTTTCCGGTGTATTTAAGTATCGCTGAGCCGGTAGCGGGAATTCCGTTGTCTTATTATCTGGCATCGGTGGAAGCATCGAAAACGCATACACTTACTGCTTATGAGGAACTGGATGGCGAGACAGAGTCCGAGACCGAAACTTCCGCAGATGGAAGCGATCTGGCAGAAAGCCTGCCGGTACTGCAGTATACGAATACGACTTCGGTATCCGTTACGATCCAGGGAAAAGAAAGCGATATCAAGTCTCTTCTGGATGATATCGCAAGAAACTATCCGGGAATACAGGCGCGCTCTTTTGATATGAGCAGCAGTACATATGTAGATGAAAGACTTAAAAATGTAGAACAGATAAACTGTAATTGTGTGTTTTCGGTCTATACTTGCGGAGAAATCGGAGGTGGCACTGCAGGTGAAAAGGAATCTTAGAATAGGTGAAGTGCTGACTGAGAAAGGCTATGTAACGGAAGAGCAGATCAGTCAGGCACTTGCATATCAGAAAGAGCATAGAGATATGCGTGTGGGACAGATTCTGATGGAACTTGGATTTGTCACAGAAACGCAGGTACTGGAAGCACTGGCAAGCAGACTCCAGCTCAGGATCGTAGATGTTGCACAGCTTGTGGTAAATGTGGAAGCCGTTGCAATGGTAGACAAATCACTGGCAGAAAAGAATCTGATCCTGCCGGTCAATGTCAAAGACCACAATATGCAGATCGTGACAAATGATCCGCTGAACTATTTTGCACTGGAGGAAGTAAGACAGCAGACGGGCTGTCAGCTTGAAATTCTGCTGAGTGAAGAAGCACCGCTGAAACAGGCGATTTCGTACTATTTTGCAGAAGTCAGTGCCAGAAAAGCGGCAAAACAGGCAAACATCGGATTCTCGACAGCCGGTGCGATGGATGAACTGGAAATCGAAAATCTGGACAACAGCGATGACGAAGCACCGATCATCCGTCTTTTGAACAGTCTGATCGAGCGTGCGATCAAAACCGGTGCGAGTGATGTCCACATTGAACCATTTGAAAAAGAAACCAGAGTGCGTATGCGTATCGATGGTGCGATCATGGAATATGTAAATATCCAGAGAAATATCCATGCACCGCTGATCGCCCGTATCAAGATTCTGGCAAATCTGGACATTGCCGAGCGGAGATTGCCGCAGGATGGACATTTCCGCGTTGCGCTGGATGATGGTCAGGTCAATATCCGTGTGTCCATTCTGCCAACGGTTTTTGGAGAAAAGGCCGTTATGCGTATCATGGCTTCCAACGGAAAACTGGAGCATGCCGACCATTTTGGTATGGATGAATACAGCTATAAGCAGTTTGCACCGCTTCTGAATTATCCAAACGGCATTATTTATATTACCGGACCGACCGGAAGCGGCAAATCGACAACCCTTTATATGGTACTGGAGTATCTGACCGGAAGAAACATCAATATTTCCACAATTGAAGATCCGGTCGAGAAAAATCTTCCAGGAATCAACCAGACACAGGTAAATCCGGTGGCAGGACTGACATTTGATGTTGGTCTGCGTGCACTGATGCGGCAGGATCCGGATGTGATCATGGTGGGCGAGACGCGAGACGGTGAGACAGCCGGGACTTCTGTCCGCGCTGCTATCACAGGTCATGTAGTTTTAAGTACATTGCATACAAACGATGCCGTATCCAGTATCGTCCGACTGGAAGATATGGGAGTGGAGACATATCTGGTGGCAAACTCGCTTGTCGGACTGGTAGCACAGCGACTTTTACGTAAAGTATGTCCAAACTGTGCAAAAGAAGTGGAGACAACCGAGCAGGAGCGGCTGTTTCTCGGCGAGGATGTGAAAACCGTGCGAAAAGGTATGGGATGTTCCCATTGTAATAACACCGGTTATAAAGGAAGAATCGCGGTACATGAGATCCTAGCGATGGACAATACGATCCGCCGTATGGTTGTTAATCATGATTCGGTTGAAGCAATCACCGCTTATGCGAGAGAACATCAGCATATGCGAACCTTAAAAGAAAGCGGCTTGATCCTTGTAAAAGAAGGAGTCACAACACCGGAAGAACTAATGAAGATCAGTTATGAATAAAAAAATGCCAGGGCAAAACGACTGCACCTGGCATTTTGAATACAGAGTACAAAAGAAATAGAAAGGAAGAAAAAATATGGCAGAAACAGCGTTTCAGAACCAGAAAATGGATGAGATCATCCGCGAAGCAAGAAAAATAGGGGCATCCGACATCCATATTTCTGAAGGAATGCCGACCAGATATCGTGTGCATGGCAGACTGGTGCAGGCACAGACACAGTACAGCGCAAAAGAGACCGCAGAACTTCTGCGCGCAATGATGACGGAAAAACAGGCACAGCATTTTGCACAGGGCAACGATGCTGACTTTGCAATCCGCACATCCGATGGATGCCGCCAGCGTGTCAATGTATTTCGGCAGCAGAAAAGAATCGCAGCGACCATCCGACTGTTAAATTCCAAGATTCCGACACTGGAAGAACTGCATATGCCGACCGTTTTATATAAGATGGCAGAGGAGCCAAGGGGACTGATCCTGGTGACCGGACCAACCGGAAGCGGTAAATCAACCACACTGGCAGCTATGCTTGAATATATGAACCGGAACAGTGACCGCCACATTATCACCATCGAAGACCCGATCGAGTATGTATACGAAAGCAAACAGTCCTTGATCCATCAAAGGGAAGTCGGAGAAGATATCGTAGATTTTGCTTCAGCGATCCGCAGTGCACTGCGAGAAGACCCGGATGTGATTCTGGTAGGAGAGATGCGGGATTATGAGACGATTTCCACTGCACTGCTTGCAGCAGAGACCGGGCATCTTGTCCTTTCCACACTTCATACCACAGGAGCAGCACAGACCGTAGAGCGTATTGTCGATGCCTGCCCGACCGGAGGTCAGAACCAGGTGCGTGCCCAGCTTGCAGGAACCTTAAAAGGCATCGTCAGCCAGTGCCTGATCCCGTGCGGCGGTGGGGCAGCACGCGTGGCAGCAACCGAACTGCTTGTCGGCACCGATGCCATCCTGAACCTGATCCGCGAAGGAAAAACACATCAGATTCCGGCGATGATGCAGACCGGAAGCAGCAGCGATATGCACACGTTGAATATGGATCTGTCAAGACTTGTGCGACAGGGATTTATCACAAGAGATGATGCGATCGCCTATACCAATAATAAAGCAGAGGTAGGACAGTATTTTTAAAGCAGGTACATATTGACTTTGCAGTCAACTTTTTAATTGAAAAGACTGAAGCTGTGCTATAATGATATCGTTGTCATACCCAATCCGGCAACGGAAGGGAGAGTGAGCGAGATGGAAGAATTTTTTAGTGTCTTCATAGCTGCTGTTATGGCTGGCGTGGTTTGCCACTACATCATCAGATGGTTAGACAGCAAAAGGAAATGACAACGAACCTCGGTATGATTTCGCCGCAAAGAAATTAAAAACCCCCGGAGTGCAGTCCGGGGATTTTTGTTTGTTGTGAACGAGTAATGGACGAATTCACAATGCCTTCTTTCTGTTGCAGTATAGCATATGCAGCTTTGAATTGCAATATTCTTTTTGAAAAATACAGTATATTAATTTATCCACGTAACTCTTTGCGTATGCTTATTATCATTACGAGAAAACACAGGCTGCCTCCGACAATGTTTGAGATCGGTTCAGCGAGGAATACGCCGTCGGTTCCCATATGAAATGCATACGGGAGCAGATAAGTCATAGGGATTACGATAATCACTTTACGGAGCAGGGAGAAGAAGATCGCCTGCTTCTTTTTATTTAAGGATTTAAATACTGTCTGTCCGATGTATTGCAGGAGCATGAAGATAAACGCCCCGAAATACAGTTTCATGGCAGGGACGGCATCAGCAAGCAGGCTTGTATCGGAACTGAAAATGCTGATCAGAAATTCCGGGGAAAGGATGATCACAAGCCATGCCAGCAGCGTGTAGATCAGTGCCATGATCCCCATGGTCACAGCCGCCTGTTTTACGCGTTTGTAACGATGGGCACCATAATTGTAGCTGATAATGGGAGAAGAACCTTCGGTGATTGCATAAATCGGTGTCTCCACCATCTGGCGGATGCTGGAAATGATTGTCATGACAGAAATGTAAAGGGTTCCTCCAGTCACAGAAAGTACATGATTACAGCAGATGGTCACAAGGCTGTTTGTCAACTGCATGATAAATCCGGCAGTTCCAAGGCTGATAATATTTTTCGCATACTTCAGAGAATTCTGGATTTCCTCTTTGTGCAGCAGACGGACTTTGTATTCTGCCTTGCGAAGCAGGAAATGGAGCACGAAAGCAGCCGATAAAATCTGGGAGATAACAGTTGCGATGGCGGCACCCCGGATACCGAAGCCAAAAACAAAGATAAAGACCGGGTCAAGGATCAGGTTGGCAACCGCACCGATCACAACTGAGATCATACCGGTAGTGGCATAACCCTGTGCATTGATAAAAGGATTCATGCCAGTCGCGACCATAGACGGAAACGTTCCAAGCATATAGATCATCAGATAAGGGCAGGCAAATCCCAGATTCTCATGATCCGCGCCGAACAATGTGAGGATCGGCCTGGCAAAAATCAGTCCGGTCAGCATCAGAATGATCGAGCAGAGCGTCAGTATAGAAAACGAAGTATTTATAATCTGACAGGCTGCAAGGCGATCGCCCTTTCCACGCGAAATCGAAAAGAGTGGTGCACCGCCGCTTCCGAACAGATTGCTGAAAGCTGTGATGATTACAATGATCGGAAAACAAAGTCCGACCGCTCCAAGAGCAGTAGTACCGATTTTAGGGATACGTGCAATATAAATACGATCAACAATATTGTAGAGCAGATTCAAAATCTGTGCGACCAGCATAGGAAGAGCCGCTTTTAAAATATTATCTGTGATTTTTCCGTTTTCAAAATCAATTTGTTTCAAAGTAAACAGTCCTTTCTTAAGTTTTCCTCTGGTATCTAAGTGTAACATGAGTTATACTGAATGAAAAATATTGTTTTTGTATCAAAATACAATAAAATCCATATATCAGATGCGAGATGACTCCCGCCCCTGTAGGTGGCGATCAACAAATCTGTATAGCAAATTGAGCAGGAGGAAAATATGGAGATCAGACAGTTAGAATATTTTTGTGCAGTTGTAGAAGCAGGAACCATCAGCAGTGCAGCGAGAAATCTGCATATGACACAGCCACCGCTCAGTTATCAGATAAAAATGCTGGAAGAAGAACTTCAGGTACAATTATTCCAGAGAGGTACGAAACGCATTACACTAACGGAAGCAGGAAAAGCACTTTATGTGCGGGCAGAGAGTCTGCTTACGATGGCAGATATCACCAAACGGGAAGTACGGAAAGTCAGCCAGGCAGCAACCTTGCATATCGGTATGACACCATCCACGGTATCTATGATGACTGAAAAACTGGCAGATTTTGCAGCATCTCATCCGGAAATACGTTTTGATATACATGAGGGTTCTACTTTTGTACTGAAAAATCAACTGGAGAATGGCATCGTTGATATTACGACATTGCGAACACCCATTGCAATAAAAGGATTTGAGGTAAAAACCCTGGTCAGAGAACCATTGCTTGCCATGTCTGTTACAGCACCGCAAAAGAAAAGCACGATCACATTAAAAGAACTTTCAGAAAAGAAAATCATCTTATCACATCGTTACCGGAAATATTTGTTGGATGCATTCGAAAAAGAAGGATTTTTTTGTGATATCTACTGTGAATGTGAAGATGCCAGAACCGCAATGACACTTGCGGAAAACAATCTTGGAATAGCAATCCTTCCGGCATCCATGCGGGAAATGTCGGATAAGATCTACGCCTGCCAGATAGAAGGAGCAAAGCTGGAGACAGAGATATTACTAGCCTGGCGAAATGAAAAAATGCCACGGGAGGTAAAAGAGTTTCTGGAAGATACGACGCAGTTTGCAGAAAAATAAAAATTTGCGGTGGTTTCCTGGCGCATGTACGAAAAGGAAATCACCGATTATTTTTTTGCGTATGCTGTCTGCGAAAAGCCAGAACCCGTGACCTACTGCGTTTCCTACCTTCAGAACCTGCCACCGGCAGCTTCTTACGGATGCTTAGGCAACTCGATCCGTGCATCCATGATCTGCCATTCGCTGACAACTCGCTGCTACGCAGCT
>CAJMMS010000026.1 GCA_905214675.1 uncultured bacterium | reverse complement strand
CAGAAACACCGGCTGCGAAAATACCGGCAGTTGGAACTACGAAGACCGTCGGAAAAGCAATCTACAAAGTAACAAAATCCGATGCAAAGAATGGAACGGTTACGCTGCTAAAACTGACAAGTAAAAATGAAAAAAAATTTACAGTACCGGCAGCCGTAAAAATAGATGGAGTTTCCTTCAAAGTAACCGAAATTTTCCCGAATGCATTTAAGAATAATAAGAAACTGAAACAGGTTACGATCGGTAAGAACGTGACTAAGATCGGTGCAAATGCATTTAGTGGAGATAAGAGTCTGAAGAAGATCACGATCAAATCTGCAAAACTGAAAAAAGCAGGAAAGAAAGCATTCAAGGGTATTCATGCAAAATGCAAAATCAAAGTACCGAAGAAGAAACTTTCCACTTACAAACGACTGTTGAAAGGAAAAGGACAGAAAGCAGGCGTAAAAATAACAAAATAGCTTCAGACAGAACTGTCGCAGAGTCAGAAAAGACTTTGCGGCAGTTTTTTGGGTCAAATAAAAATTTACGGAGATTTTAGAATGTGCAAATGAACGAATTCCTTACATCTTCCGGGAAATCACCGGCAAATTCTCAGGTGAAGTGTTTATAGCATTAAAAACATTTTGATTATCAAAATATTTATCTTGACAAACGGTTTGCACTGGATTATACTTTGAAAGTCAAAATATTTGAAAGACATAATAAAAGGTTAAAAAGAAAGACGTGTATAAGCACGCATACAGAAAAATAACAACGAGTAAAGGAGAAATCAAAATGTTTGAAAAAATGAAAAAACTGATCGCAGAACAGTTAAACTGCCCGGAGGATGAGATTAAATTGGAGAGTTCTTTTAAGGAAGATTTAGGGGCAGATTCCCTGGATCTGTTTGAACTGGTGATGTCCCTGGAAGATACTTACGGTGTGGAAATCCCATCTGAAGAACTGGAACAGTTGACAACGGTAGGAAGTGTTATGGATTATCTGAAACAGAAAGGTGTAGAAGCCTGAAATAAGCCGCAGTGAAGAGTGAAGAGTTCATTAAAAATGGTAACGGACAGATGGAGGAGTATAACATGAGATCAGAAGTGGCAGAACTTCTTGGAATAAAGTATCCGATCATTCAGGGCGGTATGGCATGGGTGGCAGAACATCATCTGGCAGCAGCGGTATCAAATGCCGGAGGTTTTGGCATCATCGGAGCTGCAAATGCACCGGCCGAGTGGGTGCGTGATGAGATACGAAAGGCAAAAGAGCTGACGGACAAGCCATTTGGTGTCAATGTCATGCTGCTGAGCCAGCATGCGGATGAAGTGGCACAGGCAGTTGCAGAAGAAGGCGTAAAAGCGGTTACGACCGGTGCCGGAAGCCCGGAAAAATACATGAAAATGTGGAGAGAGGCGGGGATCCGTGTTATTCCGGTGGTGGCTTCTGTAGCACTTGCCAGAAGGATGGAACGTGTCGGGGCCGATGCACTGGTTGCAGAAGGGATGGAGTCCGGCGGACACATCGGTGCTCAGACGACGATGACACTTGTTCCACAGATTGTGGATGCAGTAAACATACCGGTCATTGCAGCCGGCGGGATCGCAGATGGAAGAGGATTTGCAGCGGCAAGAATGCTCGGAGCTGATGCCGTTCAGATGGGAACACGTTTTATCGTTTCCAGAGAATCCATTGTTCACGAAGCTTATAAAGAACGTGTACTGAAAGCAAGAGATATCGATTCGGAAGTTACCGGAATGAGCACCGGACATCCTGTTCGCTGCCTGAGAAATCAGATGACCAGAGAATATCTGAAACTGGAAAAAGAAGGGGCTTCGTTTGAAGAACTGGAGCTGATGACGCTCGGCACACTGCGTAAGGCAGTTGTGGAAGGGGATGTGACAAGAGGAACCGTTATGGCAGGTCAGAGTGCAGGTCTGGTGAAACAGGAACAGACTTGCAGTGAGATGATTGAAGAGATCATGGATCAGGCAAAAAAACTTCTGAAAGAGGCATAGAAGATGGGCAAAATTGCATTTGTATTCCCGGGGCAGGGTGCACAGCATGCCGGCATGGGAAAAGAATTTTATGAGAGAAGTGAAAAGGCAAGGGAGATTTTTGACCTCGCTTCGAAAGCGACCGGGCTGGACATTCCGGCACTCTGTTTTGAAGAAAATGAAAAACTGAACGAAACGCAGTATACGCAGATTGCCATCCTTGCCTGTGAAGCAGCGATCCTTGGAGCGGTGCAGGAAGCAGGACTTACTGCGGATGTCAGTGCCGGGCTCAGTCTTGGAGAATATGGTGCGCTGATCACAAGCGGTGTGCTGGATATGGAAACGGCATTTCGCGTGGTGCGCAAAAGAGGCATTTTTATGCAGGAAGCAGTTCCGACAGGCGGAGCGATGGCGGCCGTGATCGGCATGGATGGAGAACAGATCCGGAAAATCTGTCAGGAAACAGAAGGCAGGGTTTCTGTGGCTAATTATAACTGTCCTGGGCAGGTTGTGATCACCGGAGAAGATGCTGCCGTTGAGAGAGCGGGCATGGCTTTAAAAGAAGCTGGTGCAAGAAGGGTGCTGCCGCTCAAGGTCAGCGGTCCGTTTCATTCACCGATGCTGGAAGAGGCAGGAAAAAAACTGGCAGAAGTCTTAAAAACGGTAACGGTACAGGATCCTGTGATCCCGTATGTGACAAATGTCACAGCAGAATATGTGACAGAAAAAGAAGCAATCAAAGAACTTCTTGCAAAGCAGGTAGCATCTTCTGTGTTATGGCAGCAGAGTGTGGAGCGTATGATCGCAGATGGCATTGATACATTTGTGGAGATCGGGCCTGGAAAGACTTTAAACGGTTTTCTTCGGAAAATTGATCGAAGTGTTACGGGATTTTCTGTTGAAAAACCGGAAGATCTGGAAAAAGTACTGGAAAGCAGAGGTGTTTTATAATGGAAGAAAAAATTGCACTGGTGACTGGTGCATCCAGAGGGATCGGTTCTCAGATCGCAAAAACACTGGCAATGAAAAATATTTTTGTTGTCGTAAATTACAGTGGTTCAAAAGAAAAGGCAGAGAAGACGGCAGAAGAGATCCAAAATGCAGGTGGAAAAGCCGTGGTTTATGGCTGTGATATCTCAGATTTTCATGCAACAGAAGATATGGTCAAAGAAATCGTAAAGCAACATGGTCATCTGGATATTCTGATCAACAATGCCGGGATCACAAAAGACAATCTGATCATGCGGATGAGCGAAGCAGATTTTGACCGTGTGATCGAAGTCAACTTAAAAGGTGCATTTAACACGATCCATGCGGCGGCAAGACAGATGATCCGCCAGAAAAGCGGCAAAATTGTAAACATCGCGTCGGTGTCCGGTGTGCTTGGAAATGCCGGTCAGGCAAACTATGCAGCCGCAAAAGCAGGGATCATCGGACTTACAAAAACCATAGCCCGCGAATTTGCAGGCAGAAATATCCAGGTAAATGCCGTTGCACCAGGATTTATCGAGACAGACATGACAGAAAAACTTTCTGATAATATAAAAAAACAGGTAACACAGCAGATTCCGATGCAAAAGTTCGGACAGCCGGAAGATGTGGCAGAAGCAGTGGCATTTCTTACATCGGATATGGCATCTTATATCACAGGGCAGGTGCTCTGTGTGGATGGCGGCATGGCAATGTAACATAAAACAGGAGGCAAGATATGAGACGAGTTGTAGTGACCGGTATGGGGGCTGTGACACCAGTTGGCATCGGTATTGAGAATTTCTGGAACAGCATCAAAGAAAAAAAGACCGGATTTGATAAGATCACCAAATTTGACACCACAGGGTTCAAGGCAAGCCTGGCGGCAGAGATCAAAGATTTTGATCCGAAAGAATTTATGGATTTCAAGGCAGCAAGACGTATGGAACTGTTCTGTCAGTATGCGGTGGCAGCCGCCACGGAAGCGATGGAAAATGCGGGCATTGATATGGAAAAAGAAGATCCTTACCGTGTGGGCTGTTATGTCGGTTCCGGTATCGGAAGTCTGCAGGCAATGGAGCGGGAGCACAAAAGACTGCTGGAGCGTGGGGCATCCAGGATCAATCCGCTTCTCGTTCCGCTTATGATCTCTAACATGGCATGCGGAAATGTTTCCATTCAGCTTGGACTGAAAGGGAAAAGCCTGAATGTGGTGACTGCCTGTGCGACCGGAACTCATTCCATCGGCGAAGCATTTCGAAGTATTCAGATCGGGGATGCCGATGTGATCGTGGCAGGTGGTACGGAAGCGGCTATCTGTCCGATGGGTGTCGGCGGATTTTCCGCTCTGACGGCACTGTCTTCTGCAACCGATCCGAAACGCTGCTCCATCCCGTTTGACAAAGACCGCAGCGGATTTGTGATGGGTGAAGGTGCAGGTGTTGTCATCCTTGAAGAACTTTCCCATGCACAGGCAAGAAATGCCAATATTCTGGCAGAAGTGGTCGGATATGGATGCACAAGCGATGCTTATCATATCACTTCTCCGGCAGAAGACGGCGAGGGTGCGGCAAGGGCGATGAGCGATGCCGTTGCGGATGCTAAAATTGACAAAACAGAACTGACTTACATAAACGCACATGGAACCAGTACGCATCACAATGATCTGTTTGAGACAAGAGCGATCAAAAAAGCCTTTGGAGAACATGCGTACAACATCCGCATCAATTCCACAAAATCCATGGTCGGACATATGCTTGGGGCAGCCGGTGCGGTGGAGTTTATTACCTGTGTCAAAGAGCTGGAAGAAGGCTACATCCATCCGACCGTCGGATTTCAGGAGGCAGAAGAAGAGATGGATTTAAATTATGTGCCGGATACGGAAATCCGGGAATCTTTTGACTATGCACTGAGTAATTCTTTTGGATTTGGCGGACACAATGCAAGTATTTTGATCAAAAAGTATCGCTAGGAGGAATCAGATATGGAGATTGAAAAAATTCTTACACTGATCGATAAAGTTTCTGCATCCGGGCTGACCGAATTTACTTTAGAAGAAGGCAATCTTCAGCTTTGCATGAAAAAAGAAAAAGTCGTAAAGATCTGCACGGAAGATACCGCAGCAGAGCAGGGCGAGGTTTTTATGGAAGCAGGGAAAAACAGCGTCGCATCCCGTAATCCTGCAAATCATGATCCGGAAGAATCTTTTACAGGGGATATCGAAAATGAGGAAAATCTCGTCTGCTCACCGCTGGTCGGCACGTTCTATCTGGCACCGTCTCCGGAAGAAGCTCCATTTGTAAAACCGGGAGATACGGTTACAAAAGGTCAGACGATCGGCATCATTGAAGCAATGAAACTGATGAATGAAATTGTGGCAGAGCGTGACGGTACCGTAGAAAAAGTACTTGCGAAAAACGGCGAGATGGTAGAATACGGACAGCCGCTGTTTTGTATTAAATAATATCGTCTTTGGAGGAAGAAAAAATGTCAGTGATGAAAGCAAAAGAAATCATGGAAGTGATCCCACACAGACAGCCGATGCTTCTGATCGATACGATTGAAGAACTGACACCGGGCGAGCATGGGATCGGCAAAAAATGCGTCAGTTATAACGAACCCTATTTTGCGGGTCATTTTCCGCAGGAACCGGTCATGCCGGGTGTGCTGATGATCGAGGCCCTGGCTCAGGTAGGTGCGGTTGTGATGTTATCCTGTCCGGAATATAAGGGGAAAACAGCTTATTTTGGCGCCATCAACCAGGCAAAATTCAAACGGAAAGTAGTTCCGGGGGATGTCCTGATGCTGGAAGTGGAAATGATCAAAAAGAAAGGTCCGATCGGGATCGGAAAAGCAGTGGCAACGGTTGACGGGGAAACAGCCGTATCTGCAGAGCTGACCTTTGCGATCGGATAAAAAGGAGAGAAGCATGTTTCAGAAAATATTGATCGCCAACCGGGGGGAGATCGCACTTCGGATCATACGTGCATGCAGAGAACTGGGCATCCGTACTGTTGCCGTCTATTCACAGGCAGATGCGGAGGCACTGCATGCTCAGTTGGCAGACGAAGCCATCTGTATAGGACCGTCTGCCGCAGCGGAGAGTTATCTTGATATGGAACGTATTTTAAGTGCCTGTATCGCAGCAAAAGCAGATGCCATTCATCCTGGATTTGGATTTCTGTCAGAAAACAGTAAATTTGCAGATATGTGCAGAAAATGCGGGATCACATTTATCGGCCCGTCCGCAGAGGTGATCGAACGCATGGGAAACAAATCTGAAGCCAGAAATACGATGATAAAAGCCGGCATCCCGGTTGTGCCGGGAACGGAAGAACCGCTCACCGATGCCAGGAAGGCCAAAGAGGCGGCAGATCAGATCGGTTATCCGGTCATGATAAAAGCAGCACTTGGAGGCGGTGGAAAAGGTATGCGGCTTTCACAGACAGCGGAAGATTTTCTGGAAAATTTCAAGGTAGCGCAGTTGGAAGCGATCCGCGGTTTCGGGGATGATTCCATGTATATTGAGAAATATATTGAAGAACCGAAACATATTGAATTTCAGATTCTCGCTGATAAATTCGGTAATGTTATTCAGCTTGGGGAGCGTGATTGTTCCATTCAGAGAAATCACCAGAAAGTGATCGAAGAATCGCCAAGCAGCGTGCTGGATGAAACCCTGCGAAAAGAAATGGGATCGGCTGCAGTACGTGCTGCAAAAGCGGCAGCCTACGAAAATGCCGGAACGATAGAATTTCTCCTGGATAAACAGAAGCACTATTATTTTATGGAGATGAACACCCGGATCCAGGTAGAACATCCGGTGACAGAGATGGTATCCGGTGTGGACCTGATCAAAGAGCAGATATACATTGCAGCCGGCCGGCCGCTTGATCTGACGCAGGAAGAGATCACGTTACGCGGTCATGCACTGGAATGCCGCATCAATGCCGAAGATCCAAAGAAGAATTTTATGCCGTGTCCGGGAAAGATCGGTCAGGTACATCTGCCGGGAGGTTTTGGTGTGCGGGTCGATACTGCCATTTACGGCGGATGTGAGATATCGCCTTACTACGATTCGATGGCGGCAAAAGTGATCGTCCATGACAGAACAAGACAGGGTGCGATAAAGAAAATGAGAAGTGCTCTTGGGGAGCTGGTTCTGGAGGGAATCACGACAAATCTTGATTTTCAGTTTCAGATTCTGGATGATGAGGATTTTGTCAATGGAAATTTTGATACTTCTTTTATAGAGAAAAAGTTTCAGATGGAAAAAGAATAAGGAGGCCAAAGCATGGCAATTTTCAAATCCATGTTTAAAAAGACAGGCTATATAAAAATTGGATCGCAGCCAGAAGAGAAGGGACCGTCTGTACCGGACGGCATGTGGCTGAAGTGCTCAAAATGTAAAAAAATGGTCTATCGGGAAGATGTAAAAGAAAAGTTTTACACCTGCCCGAAATGCGGTGACTATTTTCGGATCAAGGCAAAGACCAGACTTCGCCTGCTGCTTGATAGAGGAAGTTTTCAGGAATGGGGAACGGATATCGAAGAGAAAAATCCAATCGACTTTCCTAAATACGAAGAAAAACTTTCTGATACAAGAGAAAAAACAGGATTAAAGGAAGCTGTTACGATAGGAAAAGGAAGCATCTGTGGATGGGAAACGGTGATTGGCGTATGTGATGCCAGATTTCTGATGAGCAGCATGGGATATGTGGTAGGAGAGCGTATCACGCAGGCATTTGAGCGTGCAACAAAGGAAAAACTGCCGGTGATCCTGTTTTGCTGTTCCGGCGGGGCGAGAATGCAGGAAGGGATCATTTCCCTGATGCAGATGGCAAAGACAGCAGCAGCGATCAGACGTCACAGCGATGCAGGCCTTCTTTACCTTCCGGTGCTGACAGATCCGACAACCGGTGGTGTGACGGCAAGTTTTGCTATGCTTGGCGATCTGATCCTTGCAGAGCCAGGGGCACTGATCGGATTTGCAGGACCGCGTGTGATCCGCCAGACAACCGGGGAAAAACTTCCGGACGGATTCCAGAGGGCAGAATTTCTGCTGGAAAAAGGTATGATCGATGCGATCGTTGAACGTAAAAACATGAGAGAAGAAATCGGGAAATTACTGAGGCTTCACAGTCAGAGCCAGAAGGAGACAAAAGCAGGGTTTTTCCATGCAGATTTTATAGAAGAAACATATACTGATAAGAGAAATAAAAAGGAAAAAAGTGCCTGGGAGAGGGTGGAATTGTCCCGCAGTCCTGCAAGGTGCACGGCAAAAGATTATATCGAACGGATTTTTGAAGATTTTACTGAACTTCATGGGGACCGCTGCTTTGGAGATGACGGGGCTGTGATCGGGGGGATTGCAACACTTTGCGGTATTCCGGTTACGGTCATCGGACAGCAGAAGGGAAAAAACACGCGGGAAAATATCCGGTGCAATTTTGGCATGGCATCACCGGAAGGATATCGCAAGGCACTGCGTCTGATGAAGGAGGCAGAAAAATTCCATCGCCCTGTCATCTGTTTTGTTGATACACCGGGAGCTGCCTGCGGGATCGGGGCAGAAGAACGCGGACAGGGACGGGCGATCGCCGAGAATCTTTATGAAATGTCGGCACTGAAAGTTCCGGTGCTCAGTATCGTGATCGGAGAAGGCGGAAGCGGAGGGGCACTTGCCCTTGCCGTGGCAAATGAAGTCTGGATGATGGAAAATGCCACCTACTCGATCCTTTCACCGGAGGGATTTGCATCGATTCTCTGGAAAGACGGAAAACGTGCAAAAGAAGCGGCAGAGATCATGAAGATCACAGCAAAAGATTTAAAGGAACTGGATATTATCGAATGGATCATTCCGGAAGCAGAGCCGGCACAGAAGAAAAATCTGGAAGCAATCGCAGAAATCATGAAAGAGCATATGCTTTGTTTCCTGAAAAAACAGGAAGGGAAGAGCGAAGATCAGCTTGCCATGGAACGTTATGAGCGTTTCCGCAGGTATTGATTTTGTACAGAGGATAGATATGGAAAGAAAACCATTAAAAATAGGTGATTTAACTGCAAAGATTCCGGTGATCCAGGGCGGAATGGGTGTTGGGATCAGCCTTTCGCATCTGGCAGGCAGTGTGGCGGCAAACGGTGGTGTCGGCATCCTTTCTGCCGCACAGATCGGATTTCGTGAGCCGGATTTTGAAGAACATCCAAAAGAAGCAAACTTACGTGCCATACAGTCGGAACTTGCAAAGGCAAGAGCACTTGCAGGCGGCGGGATCGTTGGCTTTAATATCATGGCTGCTGCAAAAGACTATGCAGATTATGTGAAAGCTGCCGTAAAGGCAGGGGCAGATCTGATCATTTCCGGCGCAGGGCTTCCGGAAAAACTTCCGGAATATGTAAAAGACAGCAATACGAAGATCGCACCGATCGTCTCTACAGAAAAAGCAGCCAAAGTGATGCTGCGTCTCTGGAAAAGAAAATATAATGTCGTGCCGGATCTGCTGGTGATCGAAGGACCAAAAGCAGGCGGACATCTGGGTTTTCGCAGAGAACAACTGGAAACATTTACGGATGAAACCTATGCACAGGAAGTAAAAAAAATCCTGACTGTGGTAAGAGAAACCGAAGCGGGCAGCCACAAAAAAATACCGGTCGTGCTGGCGGGAGGGATCTATGACCGTTCTGACATGGATGCGGCCCTGGCACTTGGAGTAGATGGTGTACAGATGGGAACACGCTTTGTCACAACGTACGAATGTGATGCAGATGTATCCTACAAACAGGCATACATCAACTGTACAAAAGAACAGATCGGTATTGTCAAAAGCCCGGTTGGCATGCCGGGGCGTGCCATTTTCAATCCATTTATTAAAAATGGTTCCCATAAAGTCGATAAAAAATGTCTGCATTGCCTGGAACACTGTAATCCCAAAGAAATCCCTTACTGTATCACACGTGCACTGATCGCGGCAGCAAAAGGAAATCTGGAGGAAGCACTGCTGTTCTGCGGGGCAAATGCCTGGAGGGCAGAAAAACTGGAACATGTGGCAGATATTATGGAAGAACTGGCATAGTAGATAGTATAGAACAATTCGTATGATATCGTATCATATAAAGAAATCCCTGGAATTCTGGAAATGCAGAGATCTGCCTGTTTTCAGAATTCCGGGGATTTTTTTCTCTGTACAAATTGCAGAACAGAGTATATAATGAAATGAAACGACGTTTTGGGAAGAAGAGCATACCCCAAAGATGAGGAGGAAATTTAAATCTATGAGTAAGGTCAGAACACGTTTTGCACCAAGTCCGACAGGAAGGATGCACGTAGGAAATTTAAGAACTGCACTGTATGCATATCTGATTGCAAAGCATGAAGGAGGAGACTTTATTCTCCGTATAGAAGATACCGACCAGGAGCGTTACGTAGAGGGTGCCCTGGATATTATTTATCATACACTCAAAGAGACCGGCCTGGTTCACGATGAAGGTCCGGACAAAGACGGCGGTGTTGGCCCGTATGTACAGAGTGAGCGTCAGGCTCAGGGCATTTACCTGAAATATGCCAAAGAACTGGTTGAAAAAGGGGAAGCTTATTACTGCTTCTGTGATAAAGAGCGTCTCGAATCTTTAAAACAGGAAGTTGCCGGAAAAGAAATCATCGTTTACGATAAACACTGTCTGCATCTTTCAAAAGAAGAAGTAGAGGCAAAACTGGCAGCAGGCGTTCCGTATGTTATCCGTCAGAACATCCCGAATGAAGGAACGACTTCTTTCGAAGATGAGATTTACGGAAAGATTGAAGTTCCGAACTCAGAACTGGATGACATGATCCTGATCAAATCCGATGGATATCCGACCTACAATTTTGCAAACGTAGTCGATGACCACCTGATGGGCATCACCCATGTCGTAAGAGGAAATGAATATCTGTCCTCTTCTCCGAAATACAACCGTCTGTATGCGGCATTTGGCTGGGATGTTCCGGTTTATGTACACTGCCCGCTGATCACAAACGAAGAGCATAAAAAACTGAGCAAACGCTGCGGTCATTCTTCTTACGAAGACCTGATCGAGCAGGGATTTGTGACAGAAGCTGTTGTAAACTATGTGGCACTGCTTGGATGGTGTCCGTCTGATAACCGCGAGATCTTTTCGCTGGAAGAGCTGGTAGAAGCCTTTGATTATCATCATATGAACAAATCACCGGCTGTTTTTGATATGGGCAAATTAAGATGGATGAACGGTGAATATATCAAGGCGATGGATTTTGATAAATTCTACGAACGTGCACTGCCATATCTGAAAGAAGCGATCCACAAAGATCTGGATCTGAAAAAAATCGCAGCACAGGTTAAGACACGTATTGAAGTATTCCCGGAGATCAAAGAACTGATCGATTTCTATGAAGAAGTTCCGGAGTATGACACACAGATGTACTGCCACAAAAAAATGAAAACAACAGAGGAAACTTCTCTGAACCTGTTAAAAGAAGTACTTCCTCTGCTTGAGGCACAGGAAGATTACAGCAATGATGCACTGTTTGAGGCACTGGTAGCATTCGGTAAAGAACATGGTTATAAGACCGGATATATTATGTGGCCGATCCGTACGGCTCTTTCCGGTAAACAGACAACACCGGCAGGTGCAACCGAGATTCTGGAGATTCTTGGAAAAGAAGAATCCGTCAGACGCATCCATGCGGCAATAGAGAAATTGGAGAAATAATCTATGAGTTTGAGTGAAACTCAGTCCAGGGCAGTCGCCCATGGAGCAGGTCCCTGCATCTGTCTTGCAGGGCCTGGCTCCGGAAAAACCACCGTTATTACAGAAAGAACAAAATATCTGATTGAAAAACAGAAGGTGCTTCCGGCGGAAATCCTGGTGATCACATTTACGAAAGCGGCATCCATCGAGATGCGGGAACGATTCCGAAATGCGATGGGCGGGCGTTATGCGCCGGTCACGTTTGGTACGTTTCATGCCGTATTTTTTGCAATTCTCAAGGCGGCTTATCATTATACGGCAGAGAATATCCTGCGGGAGGAGGAAAAATACAGTATTCTGCGGGAAATCACAGAGCCGATGGAGCTGGAGATCGAGGACGAGAACGAGTTTCTTGGCGGGATTGCCGGGGAGATCAGCCTGATCAAAAATGAACGGATACAACTGGAACATTATTATTCTTCGAACTGTCCGGAGGATGTATTTCGCCGTATTTACAAAGAATATCAGCAGGCATTGTTTCGAAAACGCAAGCTGGATTTTGATGATATGCTGGTGTGCACATATGAACTGCTGAAAGCCAGACCGGATATCCGTGCCGGATGGCAGAGACGTTTTTCCTATATTCTGATCGATGAGTTTCAGGATATCAATGCCATTCAGTATGAGACGATCCGGCTTCTGGCAGAACCAGAGAATAATCTTTTTATCGTGGGGGATGATGATCAGTCCATTTATCGTTTCCGTGGTGCCAGACCGGAGATCATGCTGAATTTCCAGAAAGATTTTCCAGATGCGAAAATGATCCAGCTTGCAGAAAATTACCGTTCTACAGAGTGCATCATCAAAGGCGCAGGAAGAGTGATCGCGCACAATACCAACCGTTTTCAGAAAACGATCCATGGCGTGCGTGGTACCGGCGAAAAGATTGCCATTTCCTTTTTTCAGAATCAGCCGCTTGAGGCACTGGCAGTTGTGAGGAAGATACAGGACATGATAAAAGCAGGCAGGGAGCCGCAGGAGATTGCGGTTTTGTTCCGGACGAATACGGGCGCAAGGATTTATCTGGAGAAATTTATGGAATATAATATTCCTTTTCGTATGAGAGATGGGCTGCCGAATATTTATGAGCACTGGATCGCAAAGGATCTGTTCACGTATATTCGCATGGCACAGGGAAGCCGTACCCGCAAAGATTTTCTGCAGATCATCAACCGGCCGAACCGCTATATCAGCCGGGATTATCTGGAAGAGCCGGTGCTCACCTTTGAGGAACTGAGAGGAAAATGCAGGGGAAGAGACTGGATGGAAGAGCGGATCGACCGCCTGGAGTATGATCTTGCCAATATTGCAAGGATGAAACCATTCGCAGCGGTAAATTATATACGCCATGCAGTCGGATATGAAAATTACCTGAAAGAATACGCACAGTTTCGCCGGATCAAACCGGAAGAACTGTATGATATTTTAGATGAACTGCAGGAGGCGGCAAAAGGGTTTGAAAGTTTTGAAGCCTGGTTTGCACATATGGAAGAATATAAGGAAGCACTTCAGAAAAAGAGCAGTGAGCAGAAACAGGAAGAAAATGCGGTGGTCTTTACGACGCTGCACAGTGCAAAAGGGCTGGAATTTCCGGTAGTATTTCTGGTAGATGCAGTAGAAGGAAATATGCCGCACCGAAAAGCTGCTACGGAGGCAGATATCCAGGAAGAGCGCCGTTTATTTTATGTGGGAATGACACGCGCAAAGGATAAGCTTTATCTTTATTATGCAAAAGAGCGTTACGGGCAGACGCTGGTATGCTCCAGATTCATGGAGGAACTTCGCGGAGATGCCGGGAAAAAGGCAAAGATCGGTACCGATAGAAGGAGAGTAAAATGACAGCAAATACCGATATCAGAACAGAAATATGGAATTTGGAACAGGAAATGGAAAATCTGAGAAAGCAGGGAGTTTCGGAAGCAATCCTGGAAGAACTGAAGCTGTTCCGCAGGGAGTATGACACAGAAGAAGTGCAAAAAGAACGCTGTGTGCGTCCGCAGATGCCGTTTTTCGGAGGGGAGATCCTTCAGATGGCGATCGCGGCACTGCTTGCCGGAGAGAATGTCCTGCTTTGCGGCGGTAAGGCGACCGGGAAAAATATGCTTGCAGAGAATCTTGCCTGGCTGTTTGGCAGACCATCTTATAATATATCGTTTCATGTTAATACGGACAGCAGTACGCTGATCGGAACGGATACCTTTCGCAATAATGAGGTTGTCCTGCGGGAAGGTCCGGTGATCCAGTGTGCAAAACAGGGCGGATTCGGGATTCTTGATGAGATCAATATGGCAAAAAACGATGCGGTTTCCGTACTGCATGCAACGCTGGATTACCGCAGGGTGATCGATGTACCAGGTTATGAAAGGGTGGCACTTCATCCTGCAGCGCGTTTTATCGGCACGATGAACTACGGATATGCCGGCACCAAAGAATTGAATGAAGCGCTGGTTTCCAGATTTGCAGTGATCAACATGCCTCCGGTCGATGAAAAAACACTGGAGCATATTTTAAAGAGCATGTATCCGGATCTGAAAACGTCTGCCGTGGAGCAGTTTACCGGACTATTTCTGGATCTGCAGAAAAAAGCACAGAACAGTGAGATTTCCACCAAGGCACTGGATCTTCGCGGACTCCTGGCGGCGGTCGGACTGATGAAAAAAGGGCTTGCGCCGCAGACGGCACTGCATATGGGAGTAAGCAATAAAAGCTTTGACCTTTTTGAACGGGAAATGGTGGAGGATATTGTGATGACACGGATCCCATCGTCCCTTACGGCAGCGGAGGTGTTTGCAGATTGATAAACGAAGAGATGGAGCATGGCAGTTTTGAAATCGAAAACCGTATCCGAAATCTGATGTGGACGGTCAGTGGGGACTATGATCTGGATACGAAACCTGATATTGCCTCATTTTATAAATCAAAATATATTTCCATCTATGATGCCATCAAGCAGGGCGCATTTTCCCGCTTTTTTGACAAAGATGCCTTTGCACTGTATCTGCTGCAGAAGGTATATCTGGGAGCAGAAGAGCAGCCGCTTGTGCAGATCGGGCAGCTCTGCGTGGAAGCGGCATGCCATAAGAAGATTGAAAAAGAGCGTCCCGGTGTTCCGGATATCCGCAGAAAGGCATTTGAAGCCATCTTAGACCATGATTTTGATAAAATGACCGGCACTTATACCGGCAGGCTGAAAATGGCATATTTAAGCGAGGCACTGACAGGGAAGCTTGCAGCAGATAAAAATATACGGGAAAAATTTTTGCAGCTCCAGAATCTGGAACAGGCAAAAGATACGGAAACACTGATCGGGACGGCGGACCGGCTCTATAATCAGATGGTCGATCCGGCATTTGAAAAAAGAGTCGGTGATCTTCAGAGGGTGCGTGCAGTCAGTATGGAAGAACTGTCCGGATTTGACTGGAATGATTTTCTGGCAGAGGAGGCGGCAGAAGATTCGTACCGCAGGATGCAGGGACAGCTTGCAGATGCCATGAGTACGTTTTCCGAGAAAGATCCATCGGAAAAAGAAAGAGATCAGAAAGGCAAGACCACGGTTGTTGGCCTGGATGATGAAGCCATTTCCAAGATGAACAGCTATATCGAGCTGAATTACGGAAGAACGTATCTGACACCGCTGGAGGTGGAGCGCGTCAACCGGAAGAACTGCATCGGGGCGCATGCGGACTGCAGCCTGTATTTTACGGACGGAATCCTTGCCGGTATGGTCCGGGTGAATGCACAGTCTGAGTATGCGAGAAGGACAAAAGAGGTCAATCTTCGTTTTTATCAGCAGAATGCAAGGGTGGCAAAACAGAATATCCAGATTCTCACAGATGTTCTGCACCGCGCGCTGATGGCACGAAATGAACGGGAGAGTTTTGTCGCAGAGTACGGGCGTATCCTTCCAGACCGTCTCTGGAACATTGGAAGGACACAGAACCGGAAACTGTTTTTGAGAGAGACGAAAAGATATAATACGGATTTTGTGGTGGAAGTTCTGATCGACGGAAGCGGTTCCCAGAGGAGCAGGCAGAGCCAGATTGCCCTGCAGGCATATATCATAAGTGAAGCACTGACGAATATCCACATTCCGCATCGTGTGATGAGTTTCTGTACCTTCTGGGATTACACGGTTATGCGAAGATTTCGCGAATATGAAGAGGGTGCTGAGGCAAACCGGAGAATTTTTGAATTTTACGGTTCCTCAAACAACCGGGACGGTCTGGCCGTGCGTGCGGCGGCAGCGGGACTTCTGCAAAGGGAAGAAGAAAATAAAATTCTGATCGTACTCAGCGACGGCAGACCAAATGATATCGTAGTCAACCGTCCGAACAGCCGCAACCCCAGAGCATATTTTGGTGATTACGGGACAAAAGATACGGCGATGGAGGTGCGCCATCTGCGAAATGCCGGTGTATCGGTGCTGGGTGTTTTTACCGGGGAGGAACAGGATCTTCTGGCAGAACGCCGGATTTTCGGCAAAGATTTTGCGTATATCCGCAGCATTGAAAATTTTTCCAATGTTGTGGGACGTTATCTGAAAAAACAACTGGAGGATTAAAGGAACATGATGGAAAGAGAAAAAAGAGAGAAACAGGGGAGACTCCTTGCAGGCTGTCTGTACCTGCTGTATGGGGCAGCGTGCTGTTTTCTGTATTATCATATGTGCCTGCCGGAAAAGGGAAAGTATCATTCGGATCTGCCGGCACATATTCAGAGCGGAATGAACGGGGAAGCTTACAGCTTACTTGAAATCTTATATAAATACATATGCCGGGCAGGATTTGGAAGTAAGGTGATTCCGGTACTTCTGACGGTGCTGACACTGGCAGCAGTGTATTTGAGTTTCCGGATCATGCAGCAGATTGTTCCAGATGGAAATGCGCCGGCTTTGCAGCTCCTGGCATTTGCAGCGAACCTGGAAATGCCGCTGTATCTGCCGCTTATCCATAAGTACCGGAATATGGGGCTCCAGAGCGGAAGCATGTGGCACAACGATACATATCTTGGCATGCGGGTATTTGGACTGCTGGTGCTGCTTCTGTATTTCCGGCACCAGGAAAGCTATAAAGAAACCTTCAAAGGCAGGCAGTGGCTTGCATTTGCAGCAGCCTTTTTCCTGGCCAATTTTATGAAACCGAACTTTCTGTTGTGTTTTGCACCGGTGATGGGGATTTTGCTGCTGCGCGATCTGCTCAAAAGCAAGGGAAAAGATTTCAAGGCGGTTTTCTGGTTTGGACTTGCTGTGATCCCGTCACTTGGTATTCTGATCTTTCAGAGCATCCGTTTGTTTGGGGAGGGTACAAACGGCGGTTCCATCGCATTTTCCGTTGCCTATATTTTAAGGCTTCGTAATGCACATCCAATCTGCTCCATTTTGCAGTCGGCAGCATTTCCGCTTGCAGTTCTGCTTTTTAACTGGAGGGAACTGAAAAAAGACCGCATTTATGCAACCTCCTGGATGATCTGGCTGTGCGGTTTCCTGGAGTTTCTGTTCTTAAATCAGACCGGGGAATGTCAGAATGACGGAAACCTGACCTGGGGTTACAGCTTCTGTCTGACACTGATCTTTGCAGTTTCAGCGGCAAAACTGTATCAGGTTGCTGCAAAGCCTTCCAAAGATGGAAAAGCGTTCTGCTTCGGCTGGAAAAATACGATATGCCTCGTACTTTTGCTCTGGCATCTGTTTTGTGGACTGCAGTTCTTTGCACAGCTTCTTACGGGACTGCCGTATGCAAGATAAAAACACTTGTAATTACAAAATAAATGACTTACAATAGAACGCAAGTGTGCCAGTTAAGAAAAGAATTGAAAGCATAGAGGTAAGACAATGGGAATCATAGAGGCGGCAAAGCTTGCATTTGAATATAAAAAATACGATGAAAACGGCGAAGTGGAAGAGACGATCCGTGCAGTGGACGGGGTTGATCTGGATGTGAAAAAGGGAGACTTTGTGGCAATCCTGGGGCATAATGGCTCCGGCAAATCCACGCTCGCCAAACAGATCAATGCCATTTTGTCACCGACAGACGGCACGCTGTACGTAGATGGCATGGATGTAAGAGAAGAGAGAAATATCTGGGATGTGCGCAAAACGGCGGGCATGGTCTTTCAGAATCCGGATAATCAGATCATAGGAACGGTTGTGGAAGAAGATGTCGGATTTGGCCCGGAAAACATGGGAATTCCGACAGAGGAGATCTGGGAACGGGTGGAAGAGAGTTTAAAGAGCGTAGGTATGTGGGAATACCGCAAAAATTCTCCAAACAAGCTTTCCGGCGGGCAGAAACAGCGTGTGGCGATCGCCGGAGTGGTAGCGATGCATCCAAAGTGTATCGTGTTGGATGAACCGACGGCAATGCTTGATCCAAACGGAAGAAAGGAAGTCATCCGGACGGTACGGGCGCTGAATCAGGTAGAAAAGGTTACGGTTCTTCTGATCACACATTATATGGAAGAAGTGATCTATGCTGACAAAGTCATTGTCATGGATGACGGAAAAGTTGTGATGCAGGGAACACCGGAAGAGATCTTTGCACAGGTAGATACACTGAAACAGTACCGCCTGGATGTGCCACAGGTAACACTTCTGGCACATGAACTGAAAAAAGCAGGTGTCGATCTGCCGGATTGTGTACTTAGCAAAGAGGAGTTGGTAAAAGCATTATGTCAATGAAATTAGAAAAGGTAAGCTATGTTTACAGCGAAGGTGATGCGTTCGAAAAAAAAGCACTTGATGAGATCAGCCTGGACATACCGGACGGACAGTTTATCGGCATTATCGGTCATACCGGTTCCGGCAAATCGACGCTGATCCAGCATTTAAACGGACTTCTGAAAGCAACAGGCGGTGATATCTATTACAATGGAGAGAATATTTATCAGGAAGGCTATGATATGCGCATGCTGCGCAGCAAAGTCGGACTGGTCTTTCAGTATCCGGAGCATCAGTTGTTTGAAGTAGATGTATTTTCCGATGTCTGCTTTGGACCGAAGAACCTCGGACTTTCCAGAGAAGAAGTAGAAGAGCGGGCAAAACAGGCACTTACCCAGGTGGGACTGGAGGAGAGTTATTACAAAAAATCTCCGTTTGAACTGTCCGGAGGTCAGAAACGGCGTGTGGCGATCGCCGGGATCCTTGCCATGCATCCGGAAGTACTGATCCTGGATGAGCCGACCGCAGGACTGGATCCAAAGGGCAGGGATGAGATCCTCGATCAGGTGGCATATCTTCAGAAAGAACGTGGCATTACTGTAATTCTGGTATCCCACAGCATGGAAGATGTGGCAAAGTATGTGGATCGCATTATCGTGATCAACGACGGAAAGGCTGTTTTTGATGATACTCCGAAAAAAGTGTTCCGGCATTATAAGGAACTGGAAGCGATGGGACTTGCTGCACCGCAGGTGACTTACGTGGTAAAAGCACTGGAAGAAAAAGGCTGGGATATTGATACGGCCGTCACGACGGTGGAAGAGGCAAAAGAAGCGATACTGCAGGCAATCGAGAAAAGGAAAAAGCTATGTTAAGAGATATTACATTAGGACAGTATTATCCGTCGGATTCGGTGGTACACAAAATGGATCCGCGTGTGAAGTTATTTGGAACGCTTGTGTTTATCATTTCGCTGTTCCTGTTTCAGAAGATCAGTGTTTATGTGGTGGCAACGCTGTTTCTTGCGTGTGTGATCGGGATTTCAAAAGTACCGTTTTCTTTTATGGTCAAAGGTCTGAAAGGGATTTTTGTTCTGATGATGATCACGGTTGTCTTTAATCTGTTCCTGACACCGGGAACGACTGCATTTGCGATCTGGAAACTGAAAGTAACCTGGGAAGGCATCCGTCAGGCAGCTTTTATGGCAGTCCGCCTGACTTATCTGATCCTTGGATCTTCAGTGCTGACACTGACAACAACACCGAACAATCTGACGGACGGACTGGAGAAGGCACTCTCCCCTCTGAAAAAAATAAAAGTTCCGGTGCATGAGGTATCTATGATGATGTCGATCGCACTTCGCTTTATCCCGATCCTGCTGGATGAAACAGACAAGATCATGAAAGCACAGATGGCAAGATGTGCAGACTTTGAAAGCGGCGGTCTGATCAAAAAGGCGAAAAGTCTGGTGCCGCTTCTGGTGCCGCTGTTTATTTCTGCTTTTCGCAGGGCGAATGATCTTGCAATGGCAATGGAAGCGAGAGGTTACCGCGGCGGGGACGGCCGTACCAAGATGAAACCGCTTATTTACAAAAAGAGAGATCATATAACCTATCTGGTACTGGTCATCTATCTGATCTGTATTGTGGCAGTCGGAAAGATCGTGCCGTTTTGATAAAAGGAAAGGCAGCTCTGCTTTGTGGAAATTCCATAAATCAGAGCTTTTTGCTTAACCAAATCAAGTAAGTCCCCTGCTTCAATTGCGAAAAACAATAAGCAGTGGGTAGGGACTTGCTTGTATCAGGAGGAGTGCAAGCTCCTTCTGATAAACTGCGGAGCAGTTATTTGGTTATGAGCAAGTAGCAAAGCGGATTGCGAATATCCGCTTGACCATGGAGGGAAATGTTTGATGAAACGTGTAAAACTGATCGTAGCTTACGATGGAACCAATTATCATGGCTGGCAGATGCAGCCAAATGCTGTAACGATTGAAGAGGTGCTGGATCATCATCTCTCAGAACTGCTGAAAGAAGACATCAAAGTCATTGGTGCCAGCCGTACTGATGCAGGAGTGCATGCACTGGGAAATGTGGCTGTTTTTGATACCAGTGCGCGCATGCCTGCAGATAAGATTTCCTATGCTTTAAATACCAGGCTGCCGCAGGATATCCGCATCCAGGATTCCTGTGAAGTAGCACCGGATTTCCATCCGCGTTTCCAGAAAACTATAAAAACGTATGAATACCGGATTCTGAACCGGAAATTTCCAGATCCGACCAGAAGATTAAATTCTTTTTTTTATTATTATCCGTTGGATGTAGTGAAAATGCAGGAGGCATCGTTGTATCTGGTAGGAGAACATGATTTTAAAAGTTTCTGTACAGAAAAACCGGAAGTGACCAATACCGTACGGACGATCTATTCTCTGGAGGTAAAAAAAGAACAGGATATGATCACCATACGTGTCAGAGGCAATGGATTTCTTTATAATATGGTTCGTATCATAAGTGGTACACTGATCCGCGTAGGAGGCGGTTTTATCGAGCCATGTCAGATTAAAGAGATCCTGGAAGCAAAGGATCGGACACTTGCAGGGGAGACAGCAAGGCCGGAGGGACTGACGCTTGTAGAGATCGCGTATAATAAGGAATAAGGGATTCGGAAATTTCGGATAGAAGATCTGGAGGTGGACAATATGAAGAGAAGGAAAAACATACTGGCAGTGATGCTGGCAGCAGCACTGCTTACAACAATGACGCCGGGGAATGTTTACCCGGTACAGGCAGCACAGACCGAGACGGAGGCATCCTCTGAGGCAGCAAAAACAGACAGCAAAGAGACAAAGAAAGAAAAGATCAGCGTGATCAGTATTTCCGCCCCGAAGCTGGAAAAGACTTCCTTTACAAAAGGAACAAAGAAAAAAGATATGAAGCTGCCGAAGGAATTAAAAGCCAGAGGATATAAAAAAGACGATGAGAAAAAGGCAGAGGACATCAAGATCAAAGATGTGACCTGGAAAAGTGACTACAAAGAAGATTCCGCTGCCGGCAAATATACGTTTACGGCGGAATTGCCGGAAGAATATAAACTGGCAAAGGATGTGACGCTTCCAAAGATCACCATTGAAATCAAAGAGCCGGAAAAGAAGCAGGAAACAAAAGCATCCGAAAAACAGACGGAAACGCAGAAGAAAGAACCAGAGAAAAAACAGGAAACAAAAGCATCCGAAAAACAGACGGAGACACAGAAGAAAGAGCCGGAGAAGAAGCAGGAAACAAAAACATCCGAAAAACAGACGGAGACACAGAAGAAAGAGCCTGAAAAGAAGCAGGAGACAAAAGCATCCGAAAAACAGACGGAGACACAGAAGAAAGAGCCTGAGAAAAAACAGGAAACAAAAGCATCCGAAAAACAGACAGAAACACAGAAGAAAGAGCCTGAGAAAAAACAGGAAACAAAAGCATCCGAGAAACAGACGGAAACACAGAAGAAAGAGCCTGAGAAAGCAGATGGAAAGACGAAAGATGCGACAACAGGTGCAGGTACTTCCGGACAGGAAGAATCGGGTACGACAAAACCATCGGAAGGTGAATCCGAGACAAAACCGTCGGAAACAGAGGATAAGCAACTGAAATTTGCAACGTTTGAAGTCAGCGATGCCAAAGTAACGGTGGATGAGCAGAAAGGCACGATCACGATCCTGATGCAGAAAAGCGATGCAGATTTGAAAAAGCTGGCTCCCAAATTTGCCGTTCCGGATGGAGTTACCGTGACTCCGGCAAGTGGAACAGAAACGGATTTTTCCGCATCGGCAGAGAAACCAGTGGTTTACACACTGACGAAAAAAGCAGCAGATGGTACAGATGAGACAAAAGAATACAAAGTGACAGCTTCCATCTGCAAACATGACTGGAAAGAAGCAACCTGTACCGAAGCAGCAGTCTGCAAGAACTGTGGCGTGACAGGAGCAGGGGCACTTGGTCATGACTGGAAAGAAGCGACCTGCACAGAAGCGGCAGTCTGCAAACGCTGCGGTATCACCGGGGCAGGAGCACTTGGCCATGACTGGACAAAAGCAACCTGCGCGGTGAAGAGCACCTGTACAAGATGTAAGATCACACAGGGAGAACTGGCAGCGCATAGCTGGAGTAAATGGAAAGTGGTGACAAAAGCCACACATGCAAAAAAAGGAAAAAAAGAGCGTCTCTGTAAAGTGTGCGGAAAAGAAGAAACAAAGACACTGCCAAAGAAAAACTGGATTGCGGATGCTGACAATAATAAGATCAAAGGTCTGAACAGTACCGGCAGCTATACGACAGGTACGAATATTACCTTTAAGGCAGTCGGAGACCGGATGGATAATAAAGAGCCGATTGAAGGCGATGTACGTTATAAACCGGTATCCTGGACCTGCGGAACCGGAAAAGGCGATTTAAGCAGTGACAATTCTTATGGAAAAACGATCCAGTTCACGACAGCCGGTACGTATAATCTGAACGTTACCTATGAACGTCAGTTATACAAAAACGGAAAATGGGTGAAAAAGGGCGAAGCAGATGTACAGACAGCACAACTTAAAATTACCGGAAAGACTGTCACAAACAGCACCGGAAGCAAAAGCACCTCCACTTCCACAGTGAAAACAGCAGCGGCAACCGGAGATAACTCTCCGATCCTCCTGCTTGGTGTGGTACTGGTAGTTTCTCTTGGGGTTGTGATCTGGATGATTGTACTGAATGTACGACGTAATAAGAAGAAATAACAAAAAAACAAAAAATCTCACATCACATTTTGCGTGATGTGAGATTTTTTGTTTCTGCATGCTGTTTTGCCGGATGTTTAGTTTGCCATATCCTCAAATTCAGCATTGTCCAGCCATTCGTCGAAAGCATCTGCAACCATCTCATATTCTTCATCGTTTTCGATGTTGTCCAGTGTCGGATTGCCGTTTACTTCTTCAAAACGGTACAGATAAACATCTCCCTCTTCGGAAGCATTTCCTTTCTCATCCAGTGGAAGCAGTGCGATGTATTCCTTTTCGCCAGCTTCGAAGATAGTCAGGATCGCACATTCCATAGTAGAATTGTCATCCAGTGTCAGGGTAACGGTTGCTTTTTCGCAATCGCTCTTAGAACCACAGGCATCGCAGGAACCAGCGCAGCCATTTTCAAAATCGCTCATTCGTATTTACCTCATTTCTGCATAGTGTGTTTATGCTACTTTACTGTCCGGCCCCGGAATATGGAAATATCCGGGTACGTAATTTCCACTTTAACAGACAAGGACAAGAAATGCAAGTAGATTTGCAAAAGAAAAAATGATATGATAATGATGCCAGGGTCAAAAGGTCAAAATGTCGTTCTTGCTTGCAAGATAAGGCATTTGAACTTGGGGCACTGAGTGCCAGTGGCACTCGTTTAGTGCCGACCGAAGCGGAGCGTAGACCGCTAAACATGAGGAAGTAGCTATTTACGCAGTAAATATGCGGATTCCGAATGTTTACAGAATTGCGAGAGTTACTTTGTAACGGAGCAATTCGTAGGCATCGTCTAAATTGCGAGAATTGCATAGCAATGCAGCAATTCGTAATATCATATGATAAAAAGAAAAAGTAAGAAAGGAAAATTTTGATGAAACTGATATCATGGAATGTAAATGGACTTCGTGCATGTGTTCAGAAAGGATTTCTGGATTTTTTTAAAGAAGTTGATGCAGATATTTTCTGTATACAGGAAAGCAAGCTTCAGGAAGGACAGATCAGCCTGGAACTGGAAGGCTATCATCAGTACTGGAACTATGCAGTGAAAAAGGGTTACTCCGGTACAGCGATCTTTACCAGGGTGGAGCCATTATCCGTATCTTATGGGATTGGCATTGCGGAGCATGACCAGGAGGGCAGAGTGATCACGCTGGAGTTTGAATCGTTTTATATGGTGACAGTCTATACACCAAATTCCCAGAGTGAACTTGCAAGGCTGGATTACCGGATGCGCTGGGAAGAAGCATTTCTTTCTTATCTGAAAGGACTGGAAAAAAAGAAACCAATTATCTTCTGCGGAGATCTGAAAGAATCACAGCCATCATCTAAACAACAAGTGAAAAGAAAACCAGTCATCGTGTGCGGCGATTTTAATGTTGCCGCAACGGAGCTGGATATCAAGAACCCGAAAACCAACGTAAAAAACGCTGGTTTTACTCCGGAAGAGCGTGAAAAGTTCAAAACGCTCCTGGATTCCGGATTTACAGACACGTACCGTTATCTGCATCCGGATCAGATCGAGTACTCCTGGTGGTCTTACCGGTTCAAAGCCAGGGAACGAAATGCCGGATGGAGAATAGACTATTTCCTGACTTCTGATTTTGTGCAGGACAAGATCCGGGATGCAAAGATCCATACAGGAATCATGGGTTCTGATCATTGCCCGGTAGAGCTGGATATAGACCTCTAATCCTCTTTTAGAAACACATCCAGGATGAACTCGGAATTACATTCTCTGCTGAACTCGATGCGGCTCAGGATGCCTTTCAGGTATGCATTTTTCACATCAGCATCCAGATCGGCATCCAACAGAGAAGCGAGGGCATCATGGAAGCTCATAATCTTTTCTTCATAATCTTCTTTTGCCGGGATACTTTCCTCCAGGTGATCCATCTGGTTCTTGATGGATGCGATCCGGTCATTGTTCACTGCTTTGCGGTCAGAAAATTCATTGTCAGCGATCAATCCGTCCTCCCAGGCATCGAAAAGTTTGGTCAGTTTCTTCTCCTGGCGGATCAGTTCTTTCTGCAGATCATCCATCTGTTTCAGAATCGTATCTTCCGACACCTCCGGAAGATTATCAATCTTAACCTCAAAATCAGAAATATACCGCTTGAGAGAATATGCAACGGCGTCCATTACATCACTTGCAACAGCAGACTTTACTTTGCAGATTTGAGAAGACTTGTGTGTATACCTTGCAGCAGTCTCAGGGCGTGTAGGATAAGACTGGTAACACATAGCCTTTCCGCACTTTGCACATACCAGGATACCGGCAAGCGGGTTGATCAGCTTCAGGCCGGATTTGGTCTTATCGGAATGGAAACGCTTGGAGGCTGCCAGGAAAGTAGCATCATCAACAATGGCAGGATGCTTCCCGTCATAGAGCATATACTGGTCATTATGATGGGAACGTGGACGACTGCTGATCAGTTTTCCGTCAACCATGGTTTTGACACGCATACGGTCGTTCCAGCGTACCTTTCCGGTGTAGGTAGGATTAGTAAGAATTGTTTTGACCGTCGAAATGGACCATTCCGGATCACCGGAGTAAGTAGGTATGCCGTAAGAGTCGAGGCGTTTTGCAATCTTGCCAGGAGTCAGATTTTCTTCTACCGTCCACGCAAAAATGTTTTGCACGACCGGTGCTTCTTCCGGATTTGGGACAAGCGTTCTTCCGGTCTTGCTTTTCAGGATATCATAACCATATGGACGGTAAGAACCCATGTAGTTACCTTCAACGACTGCCTGGATGCGTCCACGTTCCATACGCTTCCGGATCATCTTGTATTCACGCCTGGACATGAACAGCTCAAATTCCATATATTCCTCATCGTCCTGATTATGAGCGATGTCATAGGTTTTCGTTGGCGTAACAACCAGAATCCCATTATTGTTATTACCATAACGCAGACAGTCGAGAATCGTCTGTGCATCGCCCTGATTGCCGCGGGATAGCCTTGTAACCTCTACGATGATAATTCCTCTGTACAGACCGCTGTAACAGTCCTGGATCATCTGCTGGATCTGTGGGCGTGCTGCAATCGTTTCACCGGATACGATCTCGTGGTAGATCTTTCCGACATGCAGCCCCTTGCGTGCGGCAAGCTCCGTTAAGATTTTCTTATGTCTTGCCAGTGTCTCACCTTCTCCAAATTTTTCCGCTTCCATATCTGCACGGCTTTTTCGCAGATATACTGCATAATTTTCGATTTTCATAGGTACCTCCTTAAAAATGAGTATAAAAAATACACCTGTACAGGTGCCGGAGGATTGTGGTATAATCATCTTGCTTAAGGAGATTATACTGGTCCTCAGACCTGTATAGATTCGCAGATCCGCTTCGGTACGCCAATACCGAGGCGGTTTTTGCGTTATTTAGTTTAATTACAGATAGTTCTTAAATTAACAGTATCAATCAATTAGTTTGTTTAGAAGTTTCATCCTGTTTAAAATTCTTATATATTTTGTGACGTTTAAAACCAAAATATAAAAGCAAAGCAGCGATTACAAGCCAGAAAGGATCGAAACTGCTGAAGAAAACTAAAAGTACAAAGAATCCAAAACCAATCATGAGATTTCCGCTTTTTGGAGTTGAAACAGTTTTAACAGGATTTGACGATTTACGTTTAACGAAGTTACTGGTTGAACGGTAAACGCCGGTCAAACGTCTGGATAGCTTAGGCGGATCACCAAAAATTTTATAAAAGCAAAATAAGGTTGCCCTTGCATCATCAAGAGAGTTATGTGCTTTTCCCTTGGAGTATGAATAATAACTTGCACAGGTTTGTAGTTTTTGCCGTTTATAACCACCATGATAATCATCGTGTTTGCCGTAAATTTTTGCAAATGCAATCATAACATCGACAACAACAGCACCCAGTTTTGCATCATATCCAATACCGCCATTAAAAATAAAAGGTAAATCGAAACCGCGGATATTATATCCGACGATTACATCCGCATCTTCTAAGATACGTTGAATGGTATCAGCATAATATAGGAGTGGTTTGCAATCCTGAACCATAGCAGGGCTGATGTGGTTTACTTTTTGGGCACTTGGCCAACGATCGTGTTCAGTTGGCAGTATGTATTCACTAAAAAGAATTTCTCCGGAACCATCAATAATCGAAAGTTGAAGAATTTCATCAGAATCCGGATCCAATCCTGTTGTTTCTATGTCAAGGCAAATAATATTCAATAGATCACTTCCTTTAATCTTTAGTATATTGCTCCTGAATCTGGGAGATAATAGTAGCATGAAAATACTACTATATGACTACATCATCAAGAACGACCTGACATTTCGTCAGGTAGCCGAACTAACCGGCATCCCACGCTCCACCGTCGGCGATATCGCCAACAGAAAAACATCACCCACTATGAACCAGATGGAACAGCTGGCAGCGGGACTGAAAATTACTATTTCAGATTTGTTCGAGTCTGATTATAAGTAATCTCATCTGAGTTGTCCGGGATTTCGGACAATTCCGAAAATTGCATCACTTTTTTTCTCCTGAAACGTTTGTTAGGGTGAATGGAAAAAAAATCACCAGATAAAAACAAATGTTCGAAACAGTATTGCATCACAGAAGTATGTGTGATAGTATAAAAACGAACAGATGT
>CAJMMS010000025.1 GCA_905214675.1 uncultured bacterium | reverse complement strand
GTAAGCGTCCAATAAGAGGGTGTATCGAAATTTCTGGCTGTTGCATGTAAACTATTGATTAGAGTTTTGGGAGTTGACTCTAAAAACTCTAAATCTAATCTAAGGAGCAGGCTTATGGATCTTTCTTCTTTGACTCCAGACAAACAGGTGAAACTTCAATACTGGCTGGATGTAATACGGCAATGCAGGGCCTCCGGACTGACAAATCAGATCTGGTGTGAACAACACGATATCTCTTTGAAAAGTTATTATTACTGGCTTTCCAAAATTCGAAAGCTTGCCCTGGAAGAACTGCCCCGCAAGAAAAACGGCATCCACATGTGTACAGACCAACAGTCAACTGCTTTAACGGAATCCCCGGCTGAGTTTGCGGAGCTTTCACTTCCGGACAGAAACATTTCCCGTTCCACTCCTGCAGCCATACTTCATATCGGATCCATAACAGTGGAACTTTATGAAGGCACATCTGCCCAGATGCTGGAAAACATTCTGAAAGCCGTGCAGTCATGTTAGGAGAGCTTTCCCATGTGGAGAAAATCTATATCCGATGCGGCTACACCGATATGAGGAAGCAGCTCAATGGCTTGCTGGATATCATCCAGTACAACTTCAAACTGGATCCTTACAGCAATTCCTTATTCCTGTTCTGTGGAAAGAGGGCTGACCGGATCAAAGCAGTCCATTACGAGGGAGACGGTTTCTGCCTTTTATACAAACGGTACGAAAACGGACGTCTCCAATGGCCGCGGACCGGCGAAGAAGCAAAACAGATTTCTGATCAGCAGCTGCGCTGGCTTCTGGAAGGTTTGAACCCGGAGCAGCCAAAGGCGGTTCAGAAATGGCTCCCGCATAAGTCTGAAAATACTGAAAATCCTTAGAAATGCTGGGAAATCTGACGATTCTATGGTATAATAATCCTATCGAAGCGAAAGGGTTTTCAGGTTATGTCAGCTACGGAACAGGAGTATAAAAATCATATCAAAGAACTGGAACAGCAGGTCCGGCTCCTGAAAGAGCAGGTTGATTTCCTGACCCGTAAACTTTATGGAACAAAATCCGAGAAGACATCTACTCTCGAAATCGAGGGGCAGATGTCTCTTTTTAATGAAATCGAAACCTGTGCGGATCCTGATGCACACGAACCGGAGCTTGTTGAGATAGAGAAGCACCTACGTAAAAGGAAGTACACCGGTCAGCGGGAAGAACTGGTAAAAAATCTCCCTCACAGCAAAGTACTCCATACCATAGATGAAAGGGAACAGATATGCGATAACTGCGGGAGTACGATGGTGAAAGTAGGGGAAGAATTCGTCCGCACGGAAGTACAGTTTATCCCTGCAAAACTCAAGGTGATTGACCATTACCGGGAAACGTATGAATGCAGGTCGTGCCGGAAAAACGGAACTCCTTATATGGAGAAGGCTCCGGTGCCATATCCTCCCGTCCTGCATTCTCTGGCATCTGCATCTACCATCACCTGGCTCATCCACCAGAAGTTTGAATTAAGCATCCCGCTGTACAGACAGGAAAAAGAATGGGAGGCTTTGGGATTACGTTTAAGCAGAGCGACTATGTCAAACTGGCTTCTGGTTGTCTATCGGGACTGGCTTGTACACATCGTCCACCGTCTGAAGCTGGAACTTCTGAAACAGAGATACCTTCATATCGATGAAACACATGTACAGGTGCTGAAAGAACCGGGACGGAAAAATACGTCCGATTCCTATATGTGGGTTTACTGCAGCATCAGAGATGCTGTAAATCCCATCCGCTACTTCGAGTACCAGCCGGGACGAAGCGGGAAATATCCGGAAGCGTTTCTGAGGGAATATGAAGGTTATATCCATACAGACGCTTACTCCGGATACAATGCAGTTTCAGGAGTAAAAAGATGTCTTTGCTATACGCATCTGCGCCGGGCTTTCGTGGATGCGCTCCCAAAAGACATCCATAATTCGGAAGCATCAAAACCTGCGGAAGCAATCCTCCGTCTGAATCAACTCTTTAACATAGAGTCAGAGTTGGAGGCGCTCCCTCCTGATCAGAAGAAAAAAGAACGTCTTATCCGCGAGAAACCGCTTCTCGAGGCTTTTTGGTCATGGGCAGAAAAAAGTGCCATCGGAGAGCTGCCGAAATCCAAACTTTCAAAAGCTTTTCATTACGCCTTAAATAACCGTGAAGGTTTTTGGAATTATCTGGAAGACGGGAATTGTTCCATCAGTAATTCGCTTGCGGAAAACTGTATCCGTCCCTTTGTGATCGGCAGAAAGAACTGGCTGTTCTCCGGCAGTCCGAAAGGGGCGGAAGCCAGTGCAGGAATCTATACACTGGTAGAGACAGCGAAAGCGAATGGGCTTGCCCCGATGAAATATATAAAATATATCCTGTCCGACATGCCGGGGAGTGCTTTTCTTGAACATCCTGAATATCTGGATGATTATCTGCCTTGGAATCCTCTTGTAAAAGAATTCTGTCGATAACCGTTGACCTTTTAGTATAAAAGGCTGACGGTTATTTTTCTATACACTGTTTTATTTGACACTTACGAATAATTGGGAGGATTGTGGGAGTGCAAAGCACGGAACAATCCGTAGGCATCATAGTTGGGGGCTTTTGACCCCAACATCTTTAAAAAAGGTCAGATGTTTTATAATTTTATAAAACACTTGACCTCTCAAAATTCACTCTTCCTGTTCTTGAAAAAATTATTTCCGATGTGCCTCCCAGAATTCCACTGCCTCTTCAAACCAATGAGGTACTATGGTATTGGAACCAATACCAAATCCATGTCCGAGATTATCGTAAATCCGTACAGACACATTGTCCTCACCCAACACGGATTTCAATTGCGGAAGTCTCTTCTCTACATTTCCGAATCCGTATTCATCCTCGCGCCCTGCGATGGAAAATACCGCCAGTCCCTTATCCTGCTCAAGCGCTTTCACATTCCAGTCCAGACCATACATCGGGAAAATCACTTTCGGTCTCGGCAGTTTTACTTTGTGACAGCAGTCCTCGTAATTTGCGAAGGAATATGCCGTAGTCATCATGCCGCCTGCCGAGAAACCGAATATCGCATAGTCATCCATATCCACAGACAGTTCCTGCTCATGCTCCTTCAGATAACGGATTACCTGCACCAGCTCCCTGACCGCTGCCTGCCCCTGTTTTTCATGTTCCGTTTCTCCCAGCTGTTTGCCAATCGGGTAACTGATTACCAATACGGAGTACCCCAACTTGTGTAATTTCATTGCCACGGGATATCCCTCGCAGTCCGTCACATTACTGATAAATCCACCTCCGGGAACGACCACCGCCAACGGTTTTCCTTGCTTTCCTTTGTAAAACATTCCGGTCAAATGAGACTGATATGGATTCTGTTCTATCATTTCTTTCGAGTTAATATCGGAAATCAACTGCGCCTCTCCACTTTCCACAAGCCGGGTCAGGTAATTAAAAGCCTCCAGTGCATTTTCCATCTGATCACTTCTGCCCTGCGCTTTTAGAAAATCTGCATATTTTGCCGGGGCAATCGCTTTTAACACGTTATCCTCAACATTAAAAAACATATGCTTATAGCCGCCAAACACCGGATGCTGCATAAAAAATGCCATTTTATCATCTTTTTCCGCTTTCCGGAATGTTCCGTCTGCCTGATAATAATCTTTCTTTTTTATATTCGGAAAACCGCCGATGCCAAACAGTGCCGGCAGAAACATCGCATTTTTCTTATAAACATACCCCACAAAGCCGACTGCTAAAATGAGCAGCACGAGCATTATCATTGCCAGAATTTTCATATGTTCTTTTCCTCCTTATCTCTTGCCCAAAATTGTCCTGCGTGCGCCACTGCCGTAAAATCTTCCGGCTTTACCGGAGCATCACATATCACTCTCACATAGCGGAAACCATGATATGTAAAATGCGGTCTGTACTCTGCGGGTTTCCCGTTAGATATATATACATCCGTCTGTGTATGACCTGTCATGTCAGCACCAGCTATATTATTAAAATAATTTCCCTGAGAATCCTTGGTCTCAAAGTGATCTAGTATCAACTTTGTTCCTGCGGGCAAATCCACCTTTACCCGCAGTACACCTGCCAGATTCTGACCGAAATCGATAATGGTCTCTCCCTTTGGGCTTACCTCCATACTGACCGCCTCCACTTCTTTCACCGGCTGCACAGGTTCACCATACTGTACCATCGGCAACTTTCAACTTATCGTCAGAGAGAACTGTCTCAAATGTGCCGTCTTCATACTCAATTCTCGTTTCAAACAACACTGCGCACTCCACTCCCTTTTCATAAAACCTGTTTCAAAGGAGGATGTGGCGGTGGCGGTATCACCGGTGTTATCCGTCGCTGTGGTTGTTTACTTTTAATCTTGACAGTTCCATCGCATTCTCCTTCAATATGTTACTTATTGCTGCGCGCTGCGATTGCCGTGTGCATTTCCTCTACTGCTTTTTTATCCAACGTATACTGTGTACCAAAAAGAATCGCCCCTGCGGCAGTCAGGATAGTCGGAAGTATCAGTACGCAGAGGATAATTCCTGTATTGATACTCTCCGGCTGGGCAACCGAGCCGGTAACAAAACCTGTAGCTGCCAATACATACCCCGGAATCGCTCCTCCGAGTCCCTGCGCCACTTTTGTAATAAAAGATGTAAGCGATGCGATCGCCGCTTCTGCACGTTTTCCGGTTTTATACTGCACGTAAGTAGTATTATCTGCCTGTATACTGGTTGTCAGCGGTGCTATACATCCGCCTGCCACACCTCCTGCCACTGTACTAATATAGATCAAAAGCATAGATCTCACATCAATCAAACGCAGTGCGGAAAACAGGATGGATACGACGATTGCCATTACAAAAATCTGTTTCTTTCCAAACCGGTTTGCCAGAATTGGTCCAAGGAAAATTCCCACCAGAGCAGTTATCATTGAAACAAGTGACACCCCTGACATAAGCGTCATATCACCCAATATATATGTGTAAAAATAAGCGCCGGCTCCTCCTGCTATATTACTGCCCACCCCGACTACCAGTGCCACTAAAAACAGTGCCCAGACAGGTTTATACCGCAAAAACTGTAACAATTCCCTGAATGTATAACTTTCTTCTTTTTTTCCTTCAAAAGCTACTCTTTCCTTTACACAAAGAGCCCCTGCAATAGATAAAACCAACACCATGGCCATGGAACCGAAAATTAACACGTAATAGTTCTGTAACGTTCCTTCCGCCACAAGAATCGGTGCTGCCACAGCCAGTACCGCGCTACCTATCATTGTTCCCAACGCGTTGAAAAGTGACAAACTGTTTCTCTCCTTGTCATCCGCGCTCATGACCGGGAGCAAACTGTTCTTGGAGATATCCATAATATCAAACGTCCAGCCCAGCAGCAGATACGTCACATACACAATCACATATTTTCCGACCGGAATCCAGACTGCGCCAAACCACAGTAAAATATAATTTATAACACAGATGATTGTTCCCAGAATAATCATAGGGCGAAATTTTCCCATTTTTGTTACCGGAAATTTGTCCAGAAAATATCCCATAATCGGGTCGCTGATTCCATCCACCACCTTGGATATTAAAAACAGGGTCGCCAGTGCTGCCGGTTCCAGACCAACCACATTCGTATAGTAAATCATAAAGAATCCTGACAATAATCCCATCAGTGGAATATTTCCCGCACATACCATAAATAAGCCCATTTTTTCCACGATACTAACCTTTTGTTTTTTACTCTTCTCACTCATTTGTTCTCTCCTCGTTAATATTGTGATAATGCTGTATTCAACATCTCTGTCTGCCCTTCATCCATCGGTCCGGAAAACATCTCCGCCACCTGTCGAAACGACAGTCCATAGACCGCATCCGGTATCATATCCACCTCGGTCATCGTCGACAAAAATGCCCGTATCTGCGGATGGTTCAGCAAATCTTCCAGCTTTGACTCCACGCTGTATATTTTCTTTAACTTCTCAGTTGCCTCATATACGACTTCATAGTTTCCTGCAGTGATATAACAAATACCGTTCACCACTGTTGCGAATAGTGGATTTGTCTTATCTTCAAACAGAATCTCCGGAGCATGCGGCAATCGCACCTCGCCTTCTCCGCCAAACGGAATCGTAATTTTGATTCTAATCCTGTTATCCTCCATAATTTCCCAGCTGCATGCATACTGTCCGACGGCCGAATCATACACTGCCTCTGCCCTTCTCAAATCATAATGGACATTCGGACAAATTGCAATCCTTCTTCCTCCCGGAGATTCTTCCAAAAGATGGATTCCTCCCACATGGCGGAACATCCATTCCAGAATCGCCCCGTAAGAATAATGGTTGAGACTGTTCATTCCGGTACTGGATATCTTACCGTCTTCATCCAGTGAATTCCATCGTTCCCAGACTGTGGTGGCTCCCAGTTTCACTTCGTGCAGCCACCCCGGATACTCCTCGTTCAAAAGCAGGCGGTAGGCGGTATCCGTCATTCCGTTATCGGTCAACACATTGCACAAAAGAGAGGTTCCCACAAATCCGGTATTCAATTTGTTTCTGCTCTCGCGGAAAAGTTTCTTTAACATCTCTCTGGTCAGCTCTTCGTCCTCTGACAAATGATATTTCAGAGCCAGCAGAAGACCCGTCTGTGTCTTTTCCGCGCATCTTCCGGTCGGGGTAAAATATTCTTCTTTTACCACACGCCATTGTTTTTCGGCGATTTCCCGATATTGTTTTTCCTCTTCCTTTCGCCCGAGAACCGCCGCTGCCTTCGCTGTAAGCTCCGCGCTTGCCGCATAATAAATATCCGCAATATAGCCTTCATCGGTCGCTCCGTATACATTTCCCGCCGCGGCTCCCACCCGGTCAAGCGCCAGCCAGTCTCCGTAATGGAAGGAATGTCTCCATCCGTGGTGCTCTCCGTCCACCTTACGGATATAGTCCACCCAAGCCTTCATACTGTCAAACTGCTGTTCCAATATGGCAGCATCCCCGCTGAACAGATAGACATTCCACGGAACGATACAGGCCGCATCGCCCCATGCACAGGAACATTTCGACGGACCGAAGGTCGGCACCACCTCCGGAACCATCCCTCCGGCAATCAGCTGTTCCTTATACAAATCGTACAGATATTTTCTGTAAAATGCATAGGTATCCGCCAGATAACATGCCGTACCCGAAAACACCTGTGTGTCGCCTGTCCATCCCATGCGCTCATCTCTCTGCGGACAGTCTGTCGGCACATCTAAGAAATTATCCTTCATGCCCCATTCCACATTGGAAATCAACTGATTTACCAGTTCATTTCCTGTCTGTATACTACCGGTACCTTCGTAATCACTGTAGAGTGCCATTCCCGTAAAATCTTCACAGGAGACATTGGTTACCCCGCTGATTTTTACATACCGGTATCCGTAAAATGTAAAATGCGGAACAATGTCTTTTTCTTCCCCGTCAGAGATATACACATATTCCGACAAAGCGGTTCTTAAGTTTTCGTTATAAAAACATCCGTCCTGCAGGATTTCGCCTGTCTGGATTCTGATTTCTTTTCCTTTCGGCTCATGGACATGAAGTTTGAAAATCCCGGTAATCTCCTGCCCTAAGTCAAACACCCATTCATCCTTCGGGGTGTGAATCAGTTCCTTCGGTGTAAACTGTTCATGCACAGTCACCGGAAGGGACAGCCGCTCCGTCAGTCGCCCCTGCGGCGCCTCCGCAAGCTGCGCGCTGACAGGTTCGACAGGTTCCAAGGTATCATCCCGTTTCTCCCCGTCATATATATTGGAAAAAAACAGATTGCTCCTTGTCACTTCCCATGTGTCATCCGTGCCGATTATCTCTTGTGTGCCATCCTCATATTCCAGATGCACCTCTACCAGCAGTTTCCACTCGTCGCCGTAAAATCCTTTCTGTTCTGTCTGATTGAGCCCGAACCTCCCTTTGTACCACCCATTCCCCAAAAGAACGGACAACACACCTTCGCGCTGCATCTGCGCGGTCACATCATACGTCTGATACTGTAACCACTGATTGTAGTTATTGCAGTACGGGGTCAGATATTCTTCCCCAATTTTCGCGGATTTTAAAATATCTGTTTCGGTTTTCTCTCCATCCGTAAAATATGCCTCATAAAGCCCCAGTCCGCAGAGATAGAGACGGGCTTTTTTTACCTTTCCACGGGGAATGATTCGCTTTGAGAAAATGGGATGGCGTTCCATCCTGCTGTCGCAGGTAATCCATTTTCCCACCCACGGCTCGTCCCTCTTTGCCGTCTCAAAGAACTGTACGTCGGACTCCAGCACTTCGTCTGCGTCCGTAGTAACGATTACCTTCCAGTAATATCTGGTACAAGGCTCCAGATTCATCTCCGCTTTTACAGCCAGACTGTCGAGCTTTGCCTCCCCGGTGTCCCAAAGAACATCCGCGAAGGTTTCATCCTTTGCCACAAGGATTCTGGCACATCTCTGGTTCTTTCCCCTGCATTCTCTGACCTTCCACGAAAAAACCACCGGATTCAGTAAAAATCCCACCGGATTCGTGATATGATTTGTTTTTGCTGCGTAAATCTGATTCATATTGCCGTTTTCCAAGCTCCTTCCTTTTTTCATTGTGTACACTGTAATTCGAGTATAATGGATTTGCCTCATAAAATCATTTACGGAATTTCATCATTTTACCTACCAAACTTAAGATTTCAGCTCTTTGTTTACCTGTAAATCAATTCTTTCAACACAATCTCTTCTGCCATATTACGAATACCATTTACCGCTACCTCATCCTCAATTATCCTATTGTGCAAGTAAACAATTCAGCTGCCCGATCAGCTGTTCCACCTGCTCTCCCGGCATCTGCCCCAGCAGAGATTTCAGCGGCATTTCCCGGATAACTTGCTCTCCCAGCTTCTTGTATTCGTCACTCATCCCTTCTGCTGATGCGGCCGCTGCTGCCAAAGGCGCCAGCAGTTCCGTAATAACGGGAGCGGTTTTCGTATGATCCAATAATTCTCCGAACGTTGTTGTGAAATCTACGCGAAGGGGCAATTTTTTCTTTGTTTCAAACACAACATCAGCATGTAAGCGGATGTCATCAGAAGCATGGCCGATCAGGATCCGATATGTTCCGGATGGCGCATACCAGTCCCCAAGACGTTCTTCATAATAGGATAGATTCCTCGCCGAAATTTCCATCGACACCGTTTTCTCCTCTCCCGGCAGGAGATGAACTTTGGCAAATCCTTTCAATTCCTTGACCGGTCTCTCCGATATGCCGCACAGGTCAGCCACGTACAACTGTACGACTTCTTTTCCTTCTGTCTTTCCTGAATTTTTCACCTTGAGAGAGACTGTCAGTATATCCTCATCCGTCATTTGAGCCGATGACAAAGTCAGGTCCCCATAAGTAAATTCCGTGTAAGACAGCCCATGTCCGAATGCATACCGCACCGGAACCTTCTTTGTATCATAATAACGGTATCCGACAAAGATATCCTCGCCATATAACACCCGCTTTCCATTTCCCGGAAAATGAAGGAAGCTCGGATTATCTTCCAGCCGGTACGGGAATGTCTCTGACAGCCTGCCGGACGGATTTGCTTCCCCGAATAACAGCCGGTCGCAGGCTTCGCCAACGCCCTGACCTCCTAGATACATTTCAAGGATCGCGCTTACCCGGTCTGCCCATGGCAGTTCTACCGGACTTCCATTGTGGAGTACCACTACAACATTAGGCTGTACTTTCAACACTTCTTCGATCAGCCGGTCCTGGCATTTTGGCAGCTTCATGGATGTTCTGTCATACCCTTCCGACTCAAATATCTCAGGCAGCCCGGCAAAGATTACCGCGACGTCTGCTTCTGCAGCAGTCCGAAGCGCTTTTTCCAGCTCTTGTTCCGTCATCGAGTCATTTTCGTTAGAAAATCCTTTTGCATAAGTCACGCTACGCCCTTTTTCTCCGGCAGCATCCAATGCCGAAACAACCCTGAACGGATTGATATGGCTGGAGCCGCCGCCCTGATACCGCGGCTTTTCGGCAAATTCCCCTATATAGGCAACCTTTCTGTCTGTATTCAGCGGAAGTATACCGTTATTTTCCAGCAGGACCGCACATTCCGTCTCAATATCAGCTGCTTTTTTATGATCTGTTTCCTTATCAGATATATCTTCCGGACGATGCTGCTCTTCACCGGCAAACACAACATTCAATACCCGCTCCACCGCTTCATCCAGCACAGCTTCGTCCAGTCTTCCCTCCTGTACTGCTTTCACAATCTGTCTGTCATTGTATCCTCCGGAATAAGGCATCTCCAGATCCAGTCCGGCCTGCAGTCCTTTCACACGGTTATTTACAGCGCCCCAGTCACTGACGACGCAGCCTTTGTATCCCCATTCTTTTCTCAGGATATCTGTCAGAAGATATCTGTTTTCCGAAGCATATTCTCCATTTATTTTGTTGTAGCTACACATGACGGTTCTTGGAGCTGATTCTTTCACCGCTTCCTCAAACGCAGGCAGATAGATTTCCCTGAGCGCACGTTCTGACACCTCGGAAGATATCGTCATACGGAGTGTTTCCTGGTTATTCAGTGCGAAGTGCTTAATGCTTGTCCCCACGCCCTGACTCTGTACTCCGCGGATATATGCCGATGCCATCCTACCTGCCAGATATGGATCCTCCGACAGATACTCAAAGTTCCGCCCGCATAACGGGCTCCTTTTAATATTCACCGCCGGGCCAAGCAGCATGCTTACATTCTCGGCCTGACACTCCGCTCCCAGCGTCTCTCCCATCCGTTCCATCAGGTCAACATCGAAGCTGGAGGCTGTTGCACAGGCTGCTGGGAAACAAACGGCCTTCACACTTTCATTCAATCCCAGATGATCCGTTTCCCCTTCCTGCTTTCTCAGTCCGTGAGGGCCGTCCACCATCATAACTGACGGAATGTTCAGTCGTTTGATTTCTTTCGTATGCCAGTTATCAGCGCCCGAGCAGAGACTTGCCTTCTCTTCCAGCGTCATTTTTGAAATCAGTTCCTTTATTCTGTCCATCGCAAAAGTCCTCCATTCTTTTCTTAATACTGATTGATCATCTGTGACTCTGCCTCTTCACGGCTAATCTCACCATTGTTGCATTTTGCCATCAGCTGGACATCATGGTCATTAAGCTTGTAAAGGCGAAGCATAAGCAGAGTGCAAATACCCCCGATAATGCTGCCAAGACAGCTGAATGTCCATAATTTATCGGCAAATCCTGCCGCCTGAACAACGCCTTCTCCTTCCCGGAAGCCGATTAAAGTTAACGCAAACACACTGACTGCTGTTGCGATCGCTCCATTTAATTTTGTAAAAAATGTCTGCGCTGCAAACGTTACACCACGCATTTTTAATCCTGTCTTGTACTGTCCATACTCGTAGCAGTCCGGCGTAAACTGATACTGCAGTATAACTGCTATTCCCAGCGGAATTCCTCCTAAGGCATTTAAAGTCACATACACCGTCATATTCTCATACCCGGCCATGAATCTTACAATTCCCAGAAGTAAAGCGAAAACATATGAAATATAGAAGACTTTAAATTTGTCATATTTCTTGCATAATTCTACTGCCATAACCGCACCGATTAAGGTCGGAATAATCACCGTCATCGAAACATATGAGGCAGCTTCTTCACCGCCAAGGCAGTACCGGGCAACATATAAGCCCCAATTTGCACCAACATTAAGCAGGCTGCTGATGAGCGGAGCCGCAAAGAAAATCAATAAATATTTGTTCTTTCGCAGACATTCTGCCATATCGCGCAACGTATAACTATCTTCTGCCCCTTCGTCCAGTGCTCTTTCTTTTTCAATTACTCTCTCCTTTGCGAACAGACAGATTGGAATCATCATAACAACTGACAAAAGAGATAACACAATTACTGTTGTCGCCCAGCCGCCTAACCGCTGCCGTACCAACGGCAGGACAATTCCTGTAACAATACCTGAAAAAATAACAAACATCCTTCCTATACTGTTTAGTGAAATACGTTCCTTCTGGTCCGTTGTCATCGTGGTGACAATACCAAAAATCGGCACATCACAAAGGGTATAGGCTGTATCCCATAACATATAAGCAAGTGTTGCCCATATGATTTTAGCCATCATGGGAATCCCGGTAGGTATTGTAAAAAGAAGAATGGTCGCCACCGGAATCGCTATGACAGATATTTGAAGCCACGGCAGGAATTTCCCTTTCTTAAAATTTACCTTATCCATGATCATACCGAAGATCGGATCGTTGATGGCATCCCACACTTTCGTGATCAGCGCCACGATTGCAACCAATGCTGCCGTTATGCCGATATCTGTAAAATATGTAGTCATATATCCTATCAGTCCATAGAATACATTCTGTCCCATAAAATACAAACCATAACTGATTTTTTCTCTTTTTGTAACTGCATTTTCCATTTCGTTATCCGTCCTTTCATTGTTTGATTCAATTATAAATAATCCCAAAGGGCAAATCACCAACGATATATAAGCGGTTTACCGACGAAACTTAATATAATAATCATCTTTCTAAAAATTGATATAAGTATTCTTCCATCTTAGGCGTCCACCATTCCAGATATCCTGCCTGCGTCGGATGAACCGGATCTGCCATATAAACTTCATATTCTTTTTCAGAAACGTCATTCATCTCCTCGTCATTCCAAAGGTCGATCACGCCTATTCCATATTTATCCTGAAGCTCAAATAATACATCTACCATCTGCTGATACTGTTTACTGTCATATTTTGTTCCAGTATAAAAGATCACGGGACAATTCCATGTCTGCTTTGCATATACAGTGATATATTCCATTGCTCCTGTTATCGTCTGTGTATCAAAATCTTCCAAATTTTCTGAACGGCTGAGTTCTCCTATCGGCATTTCCTTCGACGCGTCATTCGTGGAAAGCTGGCAGACAAATGCATCGAATTTCTCATCTGTACCGATATTATTTTTCATCCTCTGGATATAAGACGTCTTTCCGTTATCTACTAAAGTAGTGCCGCTGACGGCTTCTTTTACATACTCACAGCCATTTCTGTAAGAGATATAATCTGCAAAAGAAACATCCATTGAGTACAGACCTAATGTTACAGATGATCCAAGGTAGCAGATGCGCTTCCCTCCAAGAGGGCTGTTTTCTAACGGTTCTATATTTTCCAGACTGTATTTTTCTGCGTTTCCTGGCATTTTTTTCAGTTTGTTCTTCCAAACAAAATCAAACGGTCCACCACCGCCTGCCGCCCCTACTAAATATGCCAGACCTAGACCCACAGCCAGAATCAAAATTAAAACGACACTTAAGGTAATCTTCAATATTTTCTTTTTCATAATCCTAAACTCCTCGTATTATTTTCAACTTTCGTATTAAGAAAAACTGACCGTCTGCTTTTGCCGGTCAGTTCTCACAAATACTGTCATTTTATTTCCTTTGATACTTTTATTCAAACTGATATATTCCGCTCCCCACCTCATACAATCTGCCATCCGGCAGTTTTACAGTGGCAGTTGTGTTACAGGGAATCTCCACTTTCAATTTAAATTTCCCCTCTTCCATACTCCACTCTGCCCCTACTTTACCGTACTCACTCATATAGGTACGTTTTGCACTTGTAAACGCATTATTCGTCTCCGGCGCAATCACAATCTTCTTAAATCCGGAAGCAGCCATATCAATGCCGCTTATCTTCCGGAACATCCAGTCGTCCACGCATCCAAAGGCATAATGGTTCAGGCTTGTCATAACCGGAGACCCGTCCTCCTTGTAAGAAATGTAATTTTCCCAGATTGTTGTCGCTCCCTGCTTCACCTCATAAAGCCATGACGGGCACTTTGTCTGGAGCAGGATTTTATATGCCTTGTCCATCCTGCCGATCTTACAGAGTGCATCCAGCAGATACGGTGTCGTCAGGAATCCTGTATCCAGACAATCCCCGTTTTCTTCTATCTTGCGGATCAAATGTCCAGCGATACTTTTTTTCTTCCTTTCAGGAGCAAGATCAGATGCGATTGCCAGCACATAACTGCCCATAAAATCAAGAGGCATCTTCCCATCATCATCGATCAGTCCTTTTTGAATGGCAGATTTCATTCTGGACGCAATGTCATCATAGTATAATTCGTCTGATGTATGCCCGAGGAGTGCTGCTGTATCTGCCATGATCCGACAGGAATTCCATCCAAAGATTGGCGCGCAGTATACAGAAGTATTGATAGGTTTTGCAGCGCTTTGGTCTGCTCCGTCTACTGTCTGGCTCGGTATGAGCCACTCCCCGTACTGATGTCCTGTATTCCACAGATACTGGTCAATTTCTTTTGGATGTTTCATCTTGCCTCTACGCTTCTTTGCAGTGTTGATGATATAGTCGCACCACTTTTTCATTGTGTCATACTGCTCTCTCAGTATCCTGATATTTCCTGTAAGCTGATACATGCTCCACGGTACGATACAAGCGGCATCTCCCCATCCCGCTTCTCCCACCGGTTCAAAATTGCGGTATACGATCCGATTCAGTTTCTCCAGTAATTCATAGATTCCGGTAAGGGGGATCACATTGGGAATCGCTCCGTTTTTCTGCTGGCTGCAGGTCATATTACGCAGCCATCTTGTCAGAAAAGGGGTTACATTTTCGTTGAGCATGGCTGTTCTTGCATAAATCTGGATATCTCCGGTCCATCCGCCTTTTTCTCTCTGCGGACAGTCCGTGGGGATTGAGAACAGATTCGACCGCTGAGACCATCTTGTATTTTCGTAAAGCCGGTTTATATCTTCGTTGGACGTCTCAAAAGTTCCCAGATCCTCATTGTCAGAAGACAGGACAATCGCTGTGAAATCCTCCGGACTCACCGGCTGATCGCATGTCACTCTCACATAGCGGAAACCGTGATATGTAAAATGCGGTATATATTCTGTAAATTTCCCGTTTGAAATATAAATATCGCTTTGTTTGTGTCCTGTTTTCTCTGACATGAAAATATTATTGAAATAGTTTCCATATTGATCCAGAGTTTCAAAATGATCTAATACCATTTTTGTTCCGGCAGGCAGTTTCGCTTTTACGCGCAGAACCCCCGCCAGATTCTGCCCGAAGTCAATGATCGTCTCGTCTTTCGGGCTGACTGTCATTCCGACTGCCGGTACTTCCTTTACCGGGCGCACCGGTTCCCCGTACTGAGCTACCAGGTTCGCGTAAGATTTTCCGCATGGGATACCTGCTTTCCAGCTGCTGTCATCGAATCCGCAGCAGTTCCAGTTTTCCTGTTCCATCCGTGCGTCATAGAGTTCGCCTGCAAACAAATCGGAAGACCGGACCGGACTTTCCGAAACCTTCACAGCATCATCGGACAGAACAATTTCACTCGTTCCGTCTTCATAATCAATCTTTATCTGAAATAACACAGAATGTTCAGCTTTAAACTTCCTGCTTCTCGGTTTAAAGTTCGCACTGTCATACCAGCCGTCCCCCACTAACATTCCTATGACATTTCTTCCCTCTCTCAAGAATGGAGTCACATCATAAGTCTGGTAACACAGATATTTAGAATAGACGGTAAATTCCGGAGCAAACTCTCTGTCGTCCGGACGTATTCCGTTCACGCTGAGCTGATATGCTCCGTGGCATGTGGCATAGACGCGTGCCCGTTTTATACCGTCTCGTGCGTCAAATTCTTTGCGGAAATATTCTGCCGGATTCTGCCCGCCGGTTCCAGGTTTTACCTTTTTCATCGGGAACGGAGATTTCACCCACTCGGCCGTCCATTCTTTCTTCATAAATCCCGTCTCAAAGGATGAGGATGCCGCCGCCTTTTCTCCGTTATTAACCGTCACTTTCACTGTCCAGCTATAGTCACTGAGACTTTTCAATGGTTTCCCGTTGTACTCTACAAAAGTGCTTTTATCACTTTCTATCACCCCGGAATCCCACACTACTTCTCCCAGACTTGTCACTGTAATATGATAGGATGTCTGCATCACATTCTTTTTGTCACTGATGATCACCCATGAAAAATAAGGTACTTCGTCCACGCATGGTCTGTATTGACTGTTTACCTTAAGTCTTGTAAGCTCCATAGCAACCTCCCTGCCGGATTAGTTATTCCTGTTGATTTTAGCGTCCATCTCTATTACTGCTTTCTGATCCAGCGTATACTGTGTGCCAAAGATAAGCAACCCTAATATTCCAAATATCAGCGGCAGGATCAATGCGCACAGGATAATGCCTGTATTGATACTCTCAGGTTGGACAGATGCGCCGGTAACAAATCCATATGCTGCGATCACATACCCTGGAATTGCTCCTCCCAGCCCCTGCGCGACCTTACTGACAAAGGATGTGAGTGAAGCGATGGCTGCTTCCGCCCGTTTACCCGTTTTATACTGTACATAAGTGGTATTGTCCGCCTGTATGCTGGTATTGACCGGAACCATCCATCCTCCTGCCACGCCTCCGATAAGAGCGCTGATATATATTAAAATCATAGACGTCACATCCAGCAGTCGAAGCAGGTTAAGCGCTGTCGATATTATGACCGCGGTCAGGTAAACTTTCTTTTTCCCAAACCGATTGGCAAGATATGGTCCCATCACAATTCCAACCAGTGATGCAATTAAGCCAATAACAGAAACTCCCGACATCAGTTTCATATCCCCTAAAACATATGTATAAAAATATGCTCCTGCTCCGCCAGCTATTGAACTTCCTGTCCCTACTATTAAAGTAGCTGCAAACGCTGCCCATATAGGCTTGTATCTCAGAAATTGAAGCATCTCTTTTAAACTGTACTTTTCCTCATTATTTTCCCTGAACTCCACACGTTCTTTAACACTGAGTGCACCTGAGATGGAAAGAACGAGCGTCAGAGCCATAGATCCGAAGATTAATACATAATAACTTTCCAGTTTTCCATCTGCTACTATAACAGGTCCTAATACTCCAATCACCGCTCCTCCAATCATCGATCCTAATGCGTTGAAAAGAGACAGGCTGTTTCTTTCTTTATCATCTGTAGTCATAACCGGAAGAAGACTGTTTTTGGAGATGTCCATGATATCAAAGGTCCATCCCAACAGCAAATAGGTAACATAAACGATCACATATTTTCCTACAGGACTCCAGACAGCGCCAAACCACAGCAGAATATAGTTTATGACACAGATAATGGTTCCCAGAATCAGCATAGGGCGAAATTTTCCCATTTTTGTTACGGGAAATCTATCCAGAATAAAGCCCATGACAGGATCGCTGATTCCATCCATTACCTTAGAGATTAAAAACAAGGTCGCAAGCGCCTTGGGATCCAGTCCCACCACAGTTGTGTAATAGATCATAAAATATACGGATAAAAGGTGTCATAAGCGGTATGTTTCCTGCACATACCATCAACATCCCTATTTTTTCAGATAATTTTACTTTCTGATTTTCTTTCTTCATCTCTCTGCTCCTTATTAGAAGTTTGCCAGTGCAATATCCAGCATCTGTGCTTCCTCTGGTTTGATTTCTCCTGCGAATGTTTTCGCGACATCTCTAAGCGAAAGTCCATATGCAATATCCGGAATCATATCCACTTCCATCATTTGAGAAAGAAACGCGCGAATATCCGGATGGTTCAGCAGTTCTTCCATTGTCGAATCTATGCTGTATTTCCTCTTTAAAGGCTGTGACGCCTCATAAGCGACTTCATATTCTCCGGCTTTCACACGGCAAATTCCGTTTTCTACATCTTCAAACAGTGGGTTTTCTTTATCTTCATATACAGATTCCGGCGCAAGTGGAAGAACCACTTCTGCCCTTCCGCCAAACGGAACTGTAACAGTGACAGTGATTTTATTATCCCCTAATATCTCCCAACCGCACTGATAGCATCCGCATGCTGAATCATAAACCGCTTTTACATATCCCAGTCCGCGATTCACTTTCGGGCTGATCCGCATCACCCGGCCTCCCGGACTCTGTTCCGTCACATCAATCCCGGCCGCATGGCAGAAGATCCATTCCAGTACGGCGCCATATGAATAATGATTCAGGCTGTTCATTCCCGTGCTGGAGACATGGCCGTTCTCATCCAGTGAATTCCAACGCTCCCACACGGTCGTTGCCCCCAGCTTCACTTCATAAAGCCAACCCGGATATTCTTCGTTCAAAAGCAGCCGGTACGCCGCATCCGTCATCCCGTGGTCTGTCAGCACGTTGCACAGAAGCGGCGTACCCACAAACCCGGTATTCAGTTTATTTTTGTTGTCCCGGAGGAGTTTTTTCATCATCTGCTTTGTCAGTTCTTCATTTTCAGACAGATGATACTTCAGCGCAAGGATAAGCCCTGTCTGCGTCTTCACCGCACATCTTCCTGTGGAAGTAAAATATTCTTCTTTCACTGCCCGCCACTGACGGTCTGCGATTTCCTGATATTCCTGTCTCGTTTCTTCCAGTCCAAGCACGTCCGCCGCCTTTGCGACTGTCTGGGCGCTTGCCGCATAGTAGATATCCGCGATATATGCTTCATCGGTCGCCCCGTACACACTGTTCGCGGCAGCGCCTGTACGGTCGAGAGCCAGCCAGTCTCCATAATGGAAGATCTGTCTCCATCCGTGATGATCTCCGTCAATCCTGCGAATATAATCAACCCATGCCTTCATGCTCTCAATCTGGCTTTCCAGGATTGTTTTGTCCCCGCTGAACAGATATACGTTCCACGGAATGATACACGCAGCGTCTCCCCATGCGCAGGAACATTTTGTCGGTCCGAATGTGGGGACAATCTCCGGAACCATTCCGTCCGCCAGAAGCTGTTCCTGATACATGTCATATAAATATTTCCGGTAAAACGCGTAGGTATCAGCCAGATAGCTTGCAGTCGCAGAAAATACCTGTGTATCCCCTGTCCAGCCCATTCTCTCATCTCTTTGCGGGCAGTCTGTAGGCACATCCAGGAAGTTTCCTTTCATCCCCCATTCGATATTGGAGATCAATTTGTTCACAAGATCATTCCCTGTCTCGATTGCCCCGATGCTCTCATAATCGCTGTAAAGAACAAGCGCCGTGAAATCCTCACATGAAAGATCCCTAATCCCGGTCACTTTCACATATCGATAGCCATAGTATGTAAAATGAGGCGTAATCACCTTTTCTGTACCATCAGAAACATAAATGTACTCCGAAAGTGCAGTTCTTAAATTCTCGTTATAGAAACCTCCGTCCTGAAGCACCTCTCCCGTCTGAATCCTGATAGTTGTCCCCGCCGGCTCATGTACACGCAGTCGGAAGATCCCTGCGATCTCCTGCCCCAGATCAAATACATCTTCTCCAGCAGGCGTATGGATCAGTTCTGCCGGCTTCATCTCCTCCTGTACCTTAACCGGAAGAGATAACCGTTCCATAAGCCGGCCTTTCGGAACCTTTGCGATCCGCGCAGGAGACTCCTCTACCGGTGGCAGCGTATCATCTCTTCTCTCACCGTCATAGATATTGGAAAACCACAAATTGCTTCTTGTAACTGACCAGGTTTCATCAGAACTGATTACATCTTTCGTTCCGTCTTTGTACTCTATGTGAATCTCCGCAATCAGCTTCCACTCGTCACCGTAATATGCTTCCCGCTCCGGATCATTGAAACCGAACCTGCCTTTATACCAGCCGTTTCCGAGAAGAACAGACAGCACACCGCCTTGTTCTGCCTGTTTCGTGATGTCATACGTCTGATACTGGATCCACTGGTCATAATTATTGCAGTACGGAGTCAGATACTCATCACCGATTTTCTCCGGATTTTCTTTATTTTCCCCGAGAAAATATGCCTCATACAATCCCAGGCCGCAAATGTACAGTCTTGCGCTTTTCACTTCTTTTGCCGGACGAATTCTCTTTGAGAAAATCGGATGCCGTTCCTGACTGCTGTCACAGGTAATCCACCTGCCCGTCCACGGTTCATCCATTTTGGCGGTCTCAAAGAACTGCGTGTCTGATTTGATCACTTCCTCTGCATCTGTTGTCACAATAACTTTCCAGTAATATCTTGTATACGGCTGCGGTTCAAATTCCACTCTTGCAGAGAGACTGTCCAGCTCTGCCTCCCCCGTGTCGTGACAGATATCTGTAAAGGTTTTGTTCTTGCTGATCACAATCCTTGCATGTTTCTGTTCCTGTCCTCTGCCGCCTTTCACTTTCCATGAAAATACCAACGGTTTCAGATAAAACCCTAAAGGGTTTGTGATATGATTTGTTTTTGCCGCATAAATCTTGCCCATAATTCTTCCTCATTTTCATGCTGATACTTTTTCATCCAATAATAAGCCAACCGTTCCTCCCACTACTGACACAGAGCATTTAACTCCACGATCATCTGCTCGATCGCTTCGCCCGGAATAACGCTTAAAAATGATTTCAGCGGCATCTGCGCAATAATTTCCGGAGTCACAAGCTGTACCTCCCCATCTTCTTTCTTAGGTTCTTCTCCCTGTGATATCCCCTCAAGATACTCCATCATTTTCCCTGCTGTCTTCGGGTGGTTCATCAATTCCCCCATTGTAGTGGTCATATCCACAGTGAACGGCAGCAGCACATCAGTAGTAAATGTAAGTTCTGCAGCCTCTCTGATCTCATCGCTGGCATGCCCGATCTGGATCTCATATGTACCTGACGGAGTGTACCAGTCGTGAATCTTTGTCTCGTAGTAAGCAAAATCTCTCGCGCAAAGTTCCATTGTAACCGTCTTCTTCTCACCCGGATTCAGAAATACTTTCGCAAACCCTTTTAGTTCTTTCACTGCTCTTGGCACCGTGCTGTCCTTGTCACTGACATAGAGTTGAACCACTTCACTTCCTGCCCTCTTCCCTGTATTCTCCACATCAATGCTCACCTTGAGAATATCTCCATCTTTCATTTCCGCAGAAGAGAGTTTCATATTGCTGTAGCTGAATTCCGTATATGACAGTCCATGGCCGAATGCCCAGCGCACCGGTACTTTCTTCGCATCATAGTAACGGTATCCGACAAAGATATCTTCTCCATAGAGAACAGTCCTGCCATCTCCAGGGAAATTCAGGTAACTCGGGTTGTCTTCCAGACGATATGGGAACGTCTCCGCCAGACGTCCTCCTGGATTTGCCTCCCCAAATAACAGCCGGTCGCTGGCCTCCCCAATGCCTTCTCCTCCCAGATACATCTCCAGAATGGCATTTACAGACTCCGCCCATGGAGTTTCTACGGGACTTCCGTTATGAAGAACCACTACCACATTTTTCTGTATCTCAGCCACAGCCTCTATAAGGCGATTCTGACACTTTGGCAGTTCCATGGATGTTCTGTCATATCCTTCCGACTCAAAGCTGTCCGGCAGTCCGGCAAAGATTACAACTACATCTGCGCCCGCTGCCGCTTCACACGCCTGTTTCAGATCCTCTTCTGTCATCTCGTCACGCTCTGACGAGAAGCCTTTCACGTACTCCACTGCCCTGCCTTTTCTCACCGCAGTTTCCAGAGCCGACACTACGCTGTCCGTATTGATGTGACTCGATCCCCCGCCCTGGTATCGCGGTTTCTTTGCAAATTCCCCGATATAGACTACTTTCTGTTCTTTTTTCAGCGGCAGCACTCCCCTGTTTTCCAGAAGTACGGCGCACTCTGTTTCGATATCTGCCGCTGCTTTGTGATCCTTTTCCCTGTCAAATACAGTCTCCGCTTTCCTGTTATCTGTGTAGGAGAAGACTACTTTCAGTATGCGTTCCACCGTTCTGTCAAGAATTTCTTCCTCCAGTTCTCCATTCTCCACTGCCTGAATAATCTTTCTTGTATTATATCCTCCTGATCCCGGCATCTCCAAGTCAAGACCGGCTTTCAGTCCTTTCACCCGGTCATTTACAGCTCCCCAGTCACTGACCACATATCCTTCAAATCCCCACTCATCCCGCAGGATATCTGTCAGAAGCTTCTTATTCTCTGAAGAAAATACTCCGTTGATCTTATTGTAGCTGCACATCACAGTCTTTGGCTGCGCTTTCTTCACCGCCTCCTCAAAAGCCGGCAGATAAATTTCCCGGAAAGCCCGTTCCGATACTTCCGACGATATCTGCATACGGTCTGTTTCCTGATTATTCGCGGCGAAGTGTTTCATACTGGTTCCGATGCCTTTCGACTGTACGCCCCGGATATATGCTGACGCCATCTTTCCTGTCAGATATGGATCTTCGGACATATATTCAAAATTCCTTCCGCAGAGAGGACTGCGTTTGATATTAACTGCAGGGCCGAGGAGCATGCCCACGTTCTCAGCCTGACACTCGTCCCCAAGGATCTGTCCCATACATTCCATCAGTTCCACGTCAAAGCTGGATGCCGTGGCGCAGGCTGCCGGAAAGCAGACTGCATTCACACTTTTATTCAGGCCGAGATGATCTGCCGCGCCTTCCTGTTTGCGCAAGCCGTGCGGGCCGTCTGTCATCATAACGGAAGGAATCCCTAACCTTTCGATTCCCATCGTGTTCCAGAAATCCGCTCCCGAACATAGTCCTGCTTTTTCCTCCAGTGTCATCTGTCTGATCAATTCTTTCAGGTTTCTGCTCATTATGAAATCCTCCTTAAATAAATTCTTATCTGTTCCTATCTGTGGGCTTCCCAGAAGATGACTGCTTCCTGAAGCCAGTTTTTCACTTTTGTTTCATTTCCTATTCCAAATCCATGTCCCAGTCCGTCAACGATTCTGACCGACACATTTTCTTTGCCCAGTACCTTCTCTAATTCCGGCAGTTTATCTTCCACATTTGCAAAACCGAACTCATCATCCCGCCCTACGATAGAAAATACCGCCAGTCCCTTGTCCTCCTGCAAAGCTTTGATATTCCAGTCCAGACCATACATAGGGAAGATCACCTTCGGTCTTGGCAGATGATTCTTGTGGCAGCAGTCCTCATAATTGGCAAATGAATACGCCGTGGTCATAAGTCCTCCTGCTGAAAAACCAAAGATGGCATAATCATCCATGTTTACAGAAAACTGTTTTTGATGCTCCGTCAGATATCGGATCACTTGTGTCAGTTCCCTCGCGGCAGCCTGTCCCTGCTTTACCTGTTCTGTCTCACCCAGCTGTCTGCCGACCGGATAACTTACGACGAAAACAGAATATCCCATTTTATGCAGCTTCATCGCCACAGGATACCCCTCGCAATCAGTTACATTACTGATAAATCCGCCTCCCGGAACTACAATGGCAAGTGGTTTTCCCTGTTGTCCCTGATAAAACATTCCCGTCAGATGTGACCTGTACGGATGACCCTTCACTGCTTCCGCAGGATACAGATCCGACACCAGCCTTGCCTGACCTTTCTCAACAAGTCCGGTTAGATAATTGAAAGATTCCAAGGCTGCATCCAATTGTTCCTCACGGCCCGGCGCCTTTAAAAAATCCTTATACTTTACAGGCGCAATAGCTTTCAGCACGTTGTCCTCCACATTGAAAAACATATGTTTAAAACCGCCGAATACCGGATGCTGCATGAAAAATCCAACTTTGTCCTCCCCCGTTCCCGGACGGAAATGTCCGTTTTCATCGTAATAGCTGCTTTCCTTTATTTTTGGAAATCCGCAGATGCCAAGAAGTGCCGGCAAAAACATGGCACTTTTTTTATAGACATATAATGTCGCACCGATTACAAATAATAAAACAATCACCACTACTGCAAAAAATATCTTCATCCTAACCTATGCCTCCTTTTCTTACTGACATCTTACTTTATACAGACTAAAATTACATCAACGAAACATAAGTGATTTACCGACCAAACTTAATAAATATCCGAGATTACTCTGTACACCTTTGCCCCCAATATGGTATATTTTAGACAGGTTAAATAAACTGCTGATGACTATAATCACAGTTCATTCATATCTCGAAAAGGAGAGATTATATATGATGACATTATCTGCATTGAATCAATTTCTGAAGCAGCACACTACCGAAGAAACCCAGCGTCTGAATGGTGTAAAGAAAGATTATTCACAATTTCCTGTTGCCAGAGGTAAGTTTGATACACCCTGTTACCGTTTTGATACGAACCTTGAAGATCTGCGTTCTTTATTTCTTTCAAAGAAAGTGCTTCCGAGTTATTACAACTTCGCTGTTGTAAAACAGGATCGTTTTGAAAACGTACCTCTGCATATCCATGAGTGGCTGGAGTTGAGTTATATTTATTCTGGTTCCTGCACAATGACGATAAATAAGACTACATTCAGGCTAAAAGCCGGGCAGATGGTTCTGATCAGCCAGAATGCACCTCATTCTGTCAAAAGATGTTCAGAAAATGATATTATCATCAATTTTCTGCTGACGCGCGAATATCTGAACGGTACTTTTTTTGAACGCCTGTCTCAGGATAATTACCTTACACACTTTTTCATTGAGGCTCTGAACACCACGATGCAGGAAAGCATGTATATTGTCTTTTCCCCGGAACAAAAACAAAACCGGCTGGCAGATCTTGCCAACCAGTTTCTCTGTGAATTTTATTCTCCGTCCGTAACATCCGGACCTTTTTTAGACAGTCTTTTTACGCTGATTACCTGCGAGATGATCAATCTGTTCCAGCACGGTATGGTTCTAGATCACGCCTCTGTGGATCAGATTTATACCATACTCCGATATATCGAAACAAACTTTGCGGACTGTACCCTTTCTTCTACAGCTGAGTTTTTTAATATGCACCCAAACTATCTCTCTGCCTACATACGCCAGCATACCGGAACCACTTACAAAGATCTGGTCCAGACACACCGGCTCTCTCAGGCGGCAAAATTGTTAAGGAGCACCGCACTTTCCACAAATGATATCAGCCTTGCCGTCGGATATCAGAATACCAGCTTTTTCTTTCAGCTGTTCCGCAAGAAATACGGATGTACGCCTATGGAATATCGAAACATGCTTCATGCTTCTGATACGCCAAATATGTGATATGTACATTATTTGCCATATAGAAACTTTTCCGGTAAAGTTACTTTAAAATCTTTCGCCAAATCTCTGAAATTCTGAGGTGAGATTGTCTGTCTTTTATCCGGTCTCATGGACAGCATCTTTACAAGGATTTCCGCGGATTTCTCTACGGTGTGCATTAATCCGAATGTAAGATCAAAGTCTTCCCCTGAGCAGAACATGCCGTGATGCGCCCAGATTGCCACATCATATTCTTTCATCAGGGCACTTGTCGCCACTGCGATCTCACGGCCGCCCGGCACCATCCATCCTACTACACCGATTCCGGAAGGAAATACAACCGGGCACTCGGTCGCCATCTCCCAGAGTTCTCTAGTAAATACTTTATCCTCCAACGGCAGTACAAATGTCAGTGCGATCACATTCGTGGTATGTGCATGATAAACATTGGTAACGCCTTTTTTCACTTCATGGTTCATCAGGTGACTCGGCAGCTCACTGGTCGGTCTGCCTCCGTTTACCAGACCCCAAAGGATGCGGTAATTCTCTCCTTTTTCATCCAATTCGATGATATTTTGCATAGACTACCACTTCGAAGATGCAAAATTGTCACTATGTAGTTACACAGATGCTATCAGATTCACTAATAGCATCGCCTTACTTTATCGCCCTCTATTCCTGCTAATCGAAATTACGTCCCCAAAATACTTACTATCCTTCACCGCTACAAGTTCCACCTCAACACACTTCTGCTGCCATTCCTTACAAGCCTCTTCATACCTTTGCCTCTCCTCACGAACCATGAATAGCTCGGTATAAAACTCCGAAGCATTTGCATAGTCTGCATCCTGAAGCACATTTGAAAGCTCTGATTTCATCCTCCCTGCTTTTCTATCCAATACAGCAATCTGCTCCTGCAACTCTTTCTTTCACTTCTAATGCCAATGTGAGTGGACATATAGGTGTCCGTTTACGAACCCACCGCCGTATCCGGCGTGATAGCCCCCTGCAAGGGCGAAATACACAGAGTACAAAACGAAGTTTTGTGCGATGGGTGTATTTCGCTCTGCGAGGCTTAGCCCTCGCATAAATGCACGAGGGCTGGTTAAAAAATCTATCCTCAGCGCAAAAAGGAAAAAGCCACATACCTTCGCAAAGATACATGGCTTCAATTACGCTGATAACTGTATTTAATTGGCTACAATTCGTGCCGTATCCGGCACCACTTTTTTCTTCTAAAATTGAGGCTACAATTCCTTCCATAAATGATGCCATAACACTTCCATTTATAAATGTTTTGTAGCCTTCTGCTGTCATTCCCCGCAAAAACTGAAATCCAGCAACTCATTGATATCAGGATCCATCTGATACTTCTTCACATCCTCCTCTGTGTAATCCATATTCCCAGAAGCACCCTTATCGTCAGGCACAGGTTGTTCCTGTCCAACCGCCTGAATAGGCATTTCTGTATGCCCTGATGATTGCATAAGCGCTGAGTTCTTTGCGGTGGTGATATCATATCCAAGAAATCTTGCTTTATCTTGACTATGTGTTATCTTGGTCTTTTTTTCGGACATCTCAAGATGCAGAGTATCCTCGAGAAATACTCTGAATTTTTCCTTGATTTCAGATGCATCCTCAAATGAACCTATGGCTAGCTTGCATTGATTATCACGCAGATTGCAGACAGCAAAATACTAATCTGCCAATACATCACCGTAACATCTTCCCTTCGGTGCGGAGATGGTTAGCTCTAGCCTCTGACTTTCCTTCAAGCAGTTTAGCTTTCATCCTCATATAGTACCTTTCACCTCGACACTCAGTCGCAACTTGGAAGCTTTGTTGACTTGTGCCTTTACAAACGTGCTGTTGTCCCCTTTATGTTTCCATTCAAGGTTAGTTGTTGGCGATAAGACTGTGTTCTTCACACTTGATAATTTTTCTTATTGTTTTCTCAAAACAAAATCATAATGACCCACGTCGCTTGGGTGTCCACCCCAAACGCCTTACGGGCGCACAGAATCTACCATCGCCACTATCGCCTGATCATCATCCAATTCTCTTATAACTGCCGGAACCTCCGCAAGACCAGCCCAGCCGGCATCTGCCTTTCGTCTGTGTCCTGCAATCACTTCATAACCTTCTCCGTCAGGATTCGGTCTTACAAGCAAAGGTACAATCACACCCTCATCTTCAATACTTTTCATAAGGGCACACAGCTCTATGTCCTGCTGCACATGAAAAGGATGGTTCTTAAAGTCCTTTAACTCGCTTATTCTGATACTCTTTATCTCTTCCATTACAACCTCCGTTCTTCCGGTAGAATAACTTCTACTCAGTTACGTCAATGTTATCTGCAAACAGAAAAAGACCGCTCATCTCCAATTACTTGAAAATGAACGGTCTTTCACGCTTCGTATTCTATTGAATAACTTCAAAATATTAATTGTACTTTTATGTGTTTCCACACCCCACATCCAATACGACTGAGACATTCACACCGTCTGAAATTGCTTTTTTGTAGGTTTTTCTATCACTCTGTGAGAACATCATATGTCGCTCAAAGTGCCGGAAGTCGAGAAGTTTTACAAACTTCCCGACTCGCGGGCAGTCGTCGAATTCCGCATAAACACTGGCTTTACAGCCAGTTATTTCTTCGGAACTCTCCTCGTTGCCTTCGCGCAAATCAAGGATTCTTACATATCGACCCGATGTAGTGCAACCACGCACTCACAGAACATATTTTATCGCAAGGCTTTTAAAAATGGAATAGCTTTTACCAAACGACAGTTTTCAAAAAACTTATCTGTCAAAAATTAATTTCTCCCA